>CAUQKD010000021.1:0-16566 GCA_963518365.1 uncultured Lachnoanaerobaculum sp.
TGCATTGCAATAACCAAGCCACGGTATTCCTGTGGCTTTGATATTATCCTTTTGCACTTTCATCAACGTAACATGAAAGTTTCGACATTTTAAATTTCGATTCTTATTTCATTTTTCATAATAACATAACAAGACCCGAATTATATTATATTTAATATTGTCTTTTATCTATACACAATATATACTTAATATAAATAAATTTATATTTAAGGAGGTTTTATATGGCTACTTCAAGTATTACTCATAATTTTGTTATTTCTAATCCAAAAAGTATAGAGCACTTTGTTGCAGCTTTAGACGAATCAGAACGTGATCGGACTCCAAAGCAAGTACTACCCGGACGCCAGCTAACTGATCCTCAAGAAATCTTATCACTGATGGCAAAGAGGAATAAGCATGCCTGATAATTATTTTACTGTAAAAGAGCAATTGATTGATGATGTTCTTACAAAAATATTTGACCACAACAGTTATTGGCGCTTTGTGTTGTATGTTTGCTCTTTATAAAATTATAAAGAATTCTTGAAAATAGTGTTAGTATTAGGAGGAATGGTAATGAGTATAGAAAAATTATATGAAGAATATCTAAGTCAATCTTTTTCTGGTTTTGATAATGGATACGATGATCATTCAGATTATCATACAGATGATGGAAAAGATTATGACGATCATTCGGATTGGTGTAGAAATAGTCATACAGATAATGGAAAAGATTATGACGATCATTTAGATTGGTGTAGAGATAATCATGATGATTACTCATGTGGTGACTATAATCATGACGATTATGATGATTATGATGATGAGAGTCATGATGATACTTCACATAGTGATGATTATGATGATTATGATGATGAAAGTCATAATGATACTTCACATGATGATTCACATTTTGATAGTTACTAAGGGGATGGCAGTGAAAAATAATAAGATTAATATTTTAGTTATGCCGACTGATAAGTGCAATATGAATTGTATTTATTGTTTTCATAATTCTCATCATGAAAAACTAGGAGCAATGAGTTTAGAAACACTTAACAGAATGTTTAATATAGTTTTTAAATCATATAATAATGTGACTTTTATTTGGCATGGTGGTGAGCCTATGACTATGGGATTAGATTTCTACAAGAAAGTCATTGATATGCAGAGCCAGTATAAGAATGTTATTGTTGAAAACAGAATGCAGAGTAACCTTACTTTGCTAACAGATGAAATGGCAGATTTTTTTTGTAAGAATAGTTTTGGTATTGGTGCATCTTTTGATGGTATTATGAATGAAAAATTAAGAGGAAATACAGAGAAAATTTTAATTGGTAGGAATAAAATTATAGTAAGAGGAAAAAACTGTGGTTTTATAATGGTTGTATCTAAGAAAAATATAGATACACTGATTGAAAGTTATGAATTTTTTAAACAAATTAATGCAAATTATACTATTAATACCTATGTATCTACTCCTGTAAAAAATAATTGTGATTTAGAACTTGAAGCTAATTATACTTCAAAAAAACTTATTGAATTCTTTAATTTTTGGATTAAAGATACAAGGTGTAAAATACATGTTAACTACTTCGAGAGAATTATACTTCACATTTTATATGGCAAAAAAAGTGTATGCAAGTATAATTCATGTCTTGGAAAATGGATGGGTATTAGATATGATGGAAATGTGGTACCATGTAATCGTTATTTTCCAGAACAATATTCATATGGAAATGTATGGAAAATGGCACAAATTTCTGAGGCATTTGAATCAGAAGGCTTTAAGAATCTTCTGACTAATGCTGT
Organism: uncultured Lachnoanaerobaculum sp.; assembly: GCA_963518365.1. Taxonomy (GTDB): domain Bacteria; phylum Bacillota; class Clostridia; order Lachnospirales; family Lachnospiraceae; genus Lachnoanaerobaculum. Next base: position 1,792 of record CAUQKD010000021.1, read on the forward strand.
TGCTAGAAGAAAAAAGTGCAAGACCTGTCAAATTTTTGATTTCTGTACAGGTGGTTGTAATAATGTTGCATTGAATGAAAATGGAATATGTAATAATGAAGGAATAAGTTGCATAATTATCAAGACGGTGTATTGTTATATAAATAAATATATTGTTAATTTAATAAAATCAGATTATGCTAACAAAACAAATCCTATAGTTGTGCAGATTGTAAAAAATAGACAGAATAGTAGTTGCAATATTCGCCATCATGATGTACATTATGATTCAAATATGTAAATTTGGCTATTAACAAGTAATTTTTTTGAAATGATAGACCAAGACTCGCATTTTGTGATAGAGAATTTGCATTGGTTAGTAAAAGAATATTTGAAGGGGATATCGGAAAACATAAGGCTTTAAGACAAGGTTAGCATGATTCGTTTTTAGTCATACAAACCTAAAATTTTTATTACTTTACACAGGTATTGTATTTCCATTGTGAAAAGTGCTGAAAATTATTTTTTAATTTAATTAAGATTGATTTGTTTGGTAGAGTTTTTGTTGGTAACTCTTCCAAACAATTTTTTATATCTGAGTTACCAACAGAATTCATCTATATTCTTCACATATGAAACTATGTGACCATTAATTGTGGAGAGTTGTGCTAGATCTGTCTTTGAAAAATATTTATTACAAAGAGTTATCTACATGACAAATTGTCTTTTTCATTAAATTCGCGTAAATCCCCCTTTTTTGCTATGCTCATCCCATGAATCGAAGTGTATTATAGCAATATTCTATTATTTACTCTCCCCATCCTCTTTCTCCTTCAATGCCATCTCCTGAGCCAGATTCACCACCTTGTTTTCAAGAAGTGATATCTGTATGCTCATAAAGAAGAGTTTGATAAGGAGCATGCCTATTATTATCAGATAGACTATATTTGCGGGGGACTTGGCACCCACAAGGTCTGAGATAAAGTAGATGACTCCCGGGAATACCGCAAATACTATCAGTATGATGGCAAAGACCACCCAAAACAGTCCGTCTTCTATTCTTATTTTTGATTTTCTTATCTTTCTTACAATGATAAAGAATGACATTATGGATATCAGGATAAGCCCTATTCTTAGTACAGCCGTCATATTTTTTTCTTCTCTCTAAAACTTTGAATAATGATAATGGAAGTCAGCATCCTAAACATATACTTGATGGCATTTATAGGAGTGAGGTAGCTTATACCTGCCACTCTCTCATCCATCTCGCCCTGTATTTCACAGACTCTCATTCCCTGCTTTATCAGATAGGATACGGTATCAGGCTCAGGTGCATAATTTAATCTGAGTGCAAACTCCGCAATCAGCTTTTCATTGTACATTCTCATACCTGAGGTCGGATCATGTATTGTCACACCGGTGCTTAAGTTTATTGCAAGGCTTATAAGTCTTGAACCTATCATCCTCAGTGTAAAGGGCTTTTTTTTAGTGATAAACCTTGAAACTATGACTATATCACATTCCTCACATTTTTTTCTCATTGTAGGAATGTACTCAGGTCTATGCTGTCCGTCACCGTCAAACTGGACCGCATACTTGTAGCCATGCTTGTAGGCATACTTCATTCCTGTCTGAAAAGCCCCTGCAAGCCCAAGGTTTACCGGAAGATCTATAATATTAAAATTATTTTCTTTGCAAATCCTTGATGTATCATCAACAGAGCCGTCATTTACAATAATATAGTCCACATCATTTAATGTATTTGTAAGTCGCTCTATAACATTTGCAATATTCTTTTCTTCATTAAATGCCGGTATTATCACCAATGTATCAGACATATCTATCTCCAAAACCCTTTATTCATACTGAAAGCTCTTACCATGCCCTTTGGCAATTTTTTAAAATTCCTGCCCATAAAAAATCCTGCATACTTACAACCGCTTATATATATAAGCCTTATTATACTGATATATGAATGAGTGGCTAAAAGATATTTAAAAGTCTTTAAAACCAGTTTTTTGCCCTCACTCTCACTCTTTATATTCTTAAAGATCTTGGGATTGCTTGCCTGTGACACTCCAATATCAAAATTTCTTTTAAACTGTTCCGCTCCGCTGTAGTTGTGAGAATGTATAACCTTTGCCCATGCTTCATATTTTATAAAATATCCATGCTCAATAAGTTTATAGGCAAAAAGCATATCCTCATTCAAAATCTCTCCGGTATCAAAGCCGCCCAGTGCATCAAAGGTCTCTCTTTCATAAGCTGCACATACATTTGAAGCAAAGTAAGTCTTTATTCCAAGAGTCTGCCTCTCATTAAAAGACTTTATCATTGACTCTATGGGATAATTGAACTCTCTTGTAAACTTCTCAATCTTATTTGCCCTTTTGTCAGGTACCTGTCTTGCATAAGCAAGCTTTATCGAATTATCCATTCCTCGAAGCAGATATTTTACAGTCTCTTTATCAAAGCAGACCGCATCCTGTGTCATACATATAAAATACTTTGCATCCGATTTTGATACCCCCAGATTTCTTGCCGCACCATGGTCAAAATCACTCTTTAAAATATGTTCAATATAAAGATTTACTTCACTGCCATAAAACAGTTCTCTGATATTTTCTTCAATTCCCGACTTATCCCAAATACTCTTATCCGTATTTATAATGATAATCTTGCCGGGTTTCACACTTTGAGCCAAAAGCCTCTTTATTGATGTCAAAAATCTGTTATCCGGCTTATATGTAGGTATTATCACATCTACTAAATTCATTTTTTAACCTTTCTGAGTCCGAAAATCACTGCTGCAAGGAAAAATACAGTCAATAATAACATAGTAATCATATATGCAATTGCAGCTCCGTTCATAGCAAAGATTTTTACCATAAAGTCGCTGAAAAAATATGCAAAAACCGCACCGATTACATATATAAAAAATATCACTCCGGTCATCTCAAAGATAACCAGACAATAGTATCCCAAATTCACTACGGCATAAAGTCCGCCGCCAAGTATTACAAGTACCAATGCGGTTTTATACGGTTCTATGGCACTTCCCACATCACCAAGCACAATCTTTAATACAGGTATTCCGAATATATATGCCGCAAGCATTCCAAAGATTGTAGCCGCAATTATAAAGACTGCAATCTTTGATATGGTGGATACAAAACTCTTTGTATTCCCTGTTTTAAATAACAGTGAAAGCTTTGTAAGTATCGGCCTTATAACAAAGCCTGCCATAAGATTTATAATGGAAGTCGGTATAAATATTATGCTGAAGTAACCGTTAAACTCCTCACCAAGCCTGTAGTTCACTGCATACTTGGCTGCCGCAAAGATATATAAATCAATAAATGCTCCCAAAAACAGCCACTTACTCTTATTTAATAAAGAGATATATGATAATTTTTTTATAGCAAAATCCACCTTTAACCTACGAAGAGGTATAATATCAAAGACAACCGCCGCAACCGCTATGCCCGGCAACAGTGCCGAAGAGCTGAGTTTTAAATCACCTGTAATTCCCAAAATTCCCAAAAATATGCCTACACAGAATAATGTTCTGAAAAGTGTAGCCTTTCCTGTCATATCAAGCCTGTCCTGTCTTTGCATCTCAGACTCAAATATATCACAGAATCCGTCAAGTATCTTATACAGTGACAAAATCATATATACTTCAAATACATATCTGTCCTTTGCCATAAATACTATATACACAAACCCTGCCAAGACAGCCAAAAGTGAAGTCATCACACGGAATCTTAAGTAGTCACAGAATGTATATTCATTTGCTATATCGGTAACCTGTATAGGCCTCATGCCGAAGTATGAAATTATATAAAGTTGCTGGCCTAATGTGGAGAATCCGAAGAAAAATATTCCGCCTGCATAGGCTCCTGAAAGCTTTGTGACCGCCACTCCAAGCAGCATACTTGTAACGGCATATACAAGGCTTCCAAGCATATTCCAAAAATATGCACTTCTCTCTTTTTTATCCATAATATTCCAAATCTATTCTATCCTAAGCATGGTTATTTCTTTTGCAAAAAGACCGTATTTTTTAACACTTAAGTCATTAAGCTTTTTGCCGCTGCAAAGTCTGATAATCGCCTCAAGTTCATTGACACCTGCACTATGTGTGAAAGGGTAGCCTCCACCAAATCTGGCGTTCATATCTATTATATATCCCGTCTCACCTGATAAAATCACATCCATATCAAGATTTCCGATATGGCAAAGATTTTGACCTATCCTTTTGCCAAGAGCTTGCAAACTTTCATCATCCGTTACCTTTGCAATATCCGTCTCACCTGAGCGCATTGCAAGCTTTCTCTTTACAGTGGTTTTGATATACTCTCCGTTAAGGTCATTGAATATATCAAGACCATACTCCACTCCGCTTATCTTTTCCTGTATAAGTATCGCTTTTTTTATATCCGCCTTTGACTCAAACCTTAGATAGGATTTTTGTATATCCTTCTTTGCCTTTTCATAGAAAACTTCAAGTTCTTTTTTGTTTTCCGCTTCAAATATACTTAAAGAACCCATGCCCCATCTAGGCTTTAAAATATAGGTTTTATTTTCAAAACTTACATTCTCCATTGCCACATCAAGGTCTATATAACTGTCAGGTACGGGCATATCCATGCTCTTTAGATATTTTAACATTTCATATTTGTCATTACAAATATTTATAATATTTTCATCTGAAACAATTACCTTTACACCTAAGGCTTCAAATTTAAGCTTATTTTTTGCAAGTATCATCAGGTCAATATCAAAAAGTGAAATAAGTATATCTATTCTTTCTCTCTTGCATATATCCAAAAGAAAGGGGATATAATCTTCATCATATATAAGCGGAGAGGTAAAAGCCTTATCTGCAATACTCATTGCTGTAGTATACTTATCCGAGTTTGTAGCTATAATGCTTCCGGCTAAACCGAGCTTTTTATATACCTCTTTCAGATATTCGATTATATATGCTCTCCTGCCCACACTGGTCAAAAGTATATTCATTATTCTCTCCCTACTGTTTACAATACTCATTCAGACTTGTACAATAAAGTCTGAATAAGCTATTTATTTATTACCTTACTTACTATCATCTTAAAGTTCTCATTTTTCATAATAAAAGCCAAAGCTATATAGATAATTACTCCAAGCACTATCTGAACAAGCAGACTGATAATACCTGTTCCTATATATCTGCCTGCTATATATATACATACTCCCATAAATATCGCAGGTATAAAGTTGTTCAAAGCATCCATACTCTGCTCTCTTAATGTATAACCTAAAAGTCTTCCGTTCGGTGCCGCATTGATATATGCACATATCAAATCTGAAAACGCCTTAAGCCCTACAAAAATAAATACATTATACCTTATTCCTATCAGTAATATGGCGATTCCAAGAAGTTTTTTTATAATCTCAAGCTTTAGAAATATATCACTCCTGCCCATAGCATTTAGTGCCTCAAGGTTTGATACATGAATCGGCCAAAACACATATGAAAAACACATCATCTGTAAGAACGGTATTGCAATCCTCCACTTTTCTCCAAGCAGTAAAAGTATCAGATTGTTACTGACTGCCGCCAGTCCGCACATCATAGGAGCCACCACAAAGGTTGAGAGCCTTACAGATGACTTTAAAAGTAATCTTACATCTTCCTTGCTTTCCTGTTTTTTTGACATGGCGGGAAGCAGTACAGACTGTATTGCGGATGAAAGATTACTTACTACAAGCTTCGGGAATTGCTCACCTCTGTTGAATGAGCCGAGCATATCTTCGCTGTATGCCTTACCTATAACAAGTCCATGTATATTTGTAAAAATCGTATCTATCAGCGATGCCGCCAAAAGCTTTGAGCCATAGGCAAACATAGTCTTTAATCTCTCAAAGTCAAACTTAAACCCCGGAAAATACTTTATACCTATTCCAAGTATTATAAGCAGTGTAAAATAATAAACTATCTGTTGGAACACCAAAGCCCACACTTTGGCACCTTCAAATGCCATAATTACACTCACACCGCCTGAAATTACAGATGAAAAAAATGTCGCAATAAAAAGAGTTTTAAACTTCATATTTCTTGCAACATATGAGTTTTCTATCGAGATAATACTTCCCGGCAATATTATGATTCCCATAACTCTAAGTATAGTAATAAGCTCAGGGTTTTTATATATATCCGCTATAAGAGGTGAGCCTATAAATAACAACATATATATTGCTAAAGACAGTAATACATTAAAAATCAGCACAGATGAAAAGTCCAAATCATCTGCTTTAAACTTTTGTATCAGTGCTGAAGCAAAGCCGTTTTGTACCAGAACATTGGCTATTGTTGTAAATATCAAAACTATTGCAACTGTTCCGTACTCTGAAGGACTTAAAAGCCTTGCAAGGATTACGGACACTATAAACTGAACACCCTGTGAACCGCCGTTTTCAAGTATTTTCCAAAAAAGAGATGTGGAAATCTCACTTCTATTTTTATTATTCATCAGATATTCAACATCTCTCCTATTGTAAGTATTTTTGAACTTTTAAAAAATGAATATTTCAAGATATCTGTTATCTTTGATATTCTGTTTTTAGATTTCATATCTGCAAATGCCTTTAAGGTAGTATATGCAAATGCGGTATCACTTAATTTGCTGTTGCCAAGTTCATTTTTATACAATCTTAAAAACTCCTCTACCTGTGAAAACATGTAATCGTAGTTTTCTCTGATTTTCTCTTTGTTTCTATTTTTTATATTGCCGGGTTCAAGCGGATTTTTTGCCCCAAGTTCATTATTTTCATGCTGGCGATACTTTATAAGACATTCATCCAGAAAACCCACCTTGCCGAATGTAAAAGAAAGTATTCCAAGCCACCAATCATGCATAAAGGAAACCTTAGGTCTTTTGTATATATTAAGCAATGCTTTATTTATAATCACCGTATTCCCCGTGATATTATTTTCCACCAAATATCTTGAAAAGCTTTGTTTAGTGCTTATTGTATAGAGATTTTCCGACTCTTTGACGGCATTCTTTAATATCCGTCTTATACCTGTGATATCGGACATTCTCCGACCCTCTGTGTTCAAGTTCTCATCCGCTATCTGTAAATCGGAGTGTACCAAGACCGGTGTATCTTTCCCATAATTTTTTTCAAGTATTTTTATGGCTTTTATACTTTTTTTAAGCTTATCAGTTTCCCAAAAATCATCCTGATCACAGAGTGCAATATACTCGGCATCAGCACTGTCAAGCAGATTATAGAAGTTTTCTTTTGCACTGTGAGTATCACTTTGAATGACCTTTATTTTTTCTTTTAACACACTTTCATAGCTTCTTAATATTTCAAATGTACAGTCGCTTGAATTATCGTCACTTGCAAGTATTTTATAGTCCGTATAGCTTTGGTTTATTATACTTTCTATCTGCTCAGGTAAAAACCTCTCACCGTTAAAGGTAGCCAGTAAAATTTCTGTCATATGCTTTCCTACAGTAATCCGAAAATAAGTACTTCAAGTCTGACCGCTGCAAAAAATATCTTTGCAAAAATCTGCTGAAGAGGATTTATTTTCAAATACTTTTTATAAAAATACATTGTAGATTCTTCTCTTATCTTCTGGCGTGAGTACAGGCTCTTTAAACTCTTTTTGATACTTGCGGAATGTATATGTTTGTATTTATAACCTGTGATGACGGCCGTTTCCAGCCCGATATCCGCCATTTTTTTTGAAATTAAATCTTCTTCTCCGTATAAGAACATCTTTTCATCATAACCGCCCACTTTTATAAAAGCATCCACTCTGACCATAAGTAATGCACCAAGTACGGCACCTACTTTTCTTATCTTTGCATTGTAGAAGTTTTCATCATAGTGCAGGGCTTTTGAAAATATCCTTCTGCTTATAGGACCGTTCTCCGCCAGTGAATGATAAAAATCTCTCATCGGCCAGCATGTGGCACCTTTAAGCACATTTTCCCTGCTGCCGTAAGCATCTTGAGTATCTGCAAGCGGAGTAAGTATGCCGATATTTTTATTCTTAGCCATAGCGGACTTTAAGACTCTTATTACATTCTCCTCAAAGTCTGTATCCGGATTTGCTATAAGCACAAGATTCATTCCAAGATTTTTTGCAACCCTTATACCTACATTATTACCTGCACCATAGCCCTTATTCTCATGATTAACTACAAAATAAATCTTTTCATTACACTCGCAAAAACTTTTCAGCCTGACTTTTGAATCATCATTTGAAGCATTGTCTACCACTATTACCTTATCAAAGACAGTATAATCCGCCACATTGCCTAAGAGTTTTAATGTATTATCGGCATCATTATAATTTAACACTACTAAGGCTAATTTCATTTTCTCTCCTTATTCCTCTCCAACAGTCTCTTATAAGCTTTGTTTATATAATACTCGGATATCAGCTTTCTAATCCTCGGACAAATCACTGTTATCAAATCCATCATATGATATATAAGCATATACAGCCTCTTACCCTTTTCAAGCGGAACATCTCTAAACGGTGTCTTTTCCTTAAAATAAAAATATGCCCTCTTATATGGATTAAAACTGCCGATACACCATGGCCTCTCATCACCTGCAAAATGCAGTACTACAGGTCTTTTCTTTGCCTCTTTTAAGTCCTTTTTATTATATGAAAGTACGGCACCGTAAACTTTAATAAATGCCCTATATGAAAAATATTTATAGTTTGAAAAGAAGTTAAACTTAGGCGGCAACTTTTTTATTCTCCACCTGAGTACACCGTTTATAGCATCCTGCTCACCGAAAAGACTCTTATCCCAAATGCTTTTGCTGTAACTGATTATCTTTTCTCCAAGATTTTCTTCTCTCCATTTTTTAAGGTCTATCAGTAAAAGTCCTGCATTAATATAGGAAGCCTCACAGTCAAGTCTTATTTCATATCTTACTCTTTCAAGTACTGTAGGTTCTTCTACGGCGGCTACTACATTCTTACCAAGCTTTGTATAATAAAGTTCTCTTATAGAATGTAATATCACCATATCACAGTCAAGATACAGCACTCTTTCCACATCTTCAGGCAAAAGCTCACCTACAAGCAGTCTGCCCATCTTGCTTATATCAAAAGAAGCATCCTGTAATCCGACATCAAAGTACTTTGCAAAGCTGTCAAGTTCAATTACACTTAGTACTCTGTCAAACTTCTTTGCAATACTTTTCAATTTGCCCAAAGAGTCCTCACCAATTCCTGTGGAAATGATGAAGACTCTAATCTCTTTCTCATGTCTGTTTCTCTCATATAACGAATATAGGCTTACGCCAAGATGCAGGGCAAACTTTTCATTTGCTATATAAACTATATTCATATTTACCTCAATTTATTTCACTATAATGAATATATAAACTCAGACAGCGCGCTTGTATGCTGTCTGAAATATATTTTTAGTAGAACAATCTGTTTACTGCAGAGAACAGACCTCTGATAGATGATCTTGTGATATTTCCTGAAATACCCACACCGTAGGTGGTATTACCGGTTTCAACATCAAGCATGTGGATATATGAAGCGGCCTTTGCATTTGAACCTGAAGTAAGTGCATGCTCATTATAATCAAGAACCTTCATCTCCTTGCCGACAACTTTCTCAAGTCCTCTCTTGACAGCATCTATAGGACCGTTTCCGCTGCTTTCAAATACCTTCTCTTCTCCGTTTTGTCTATATGTAACCTTAACAAATGTAGAGAAATCACCGTCTTCATCAGCATCCGTTATGACACACTTTACAAAATGCAGAGGCTCTTTCTTCTCAATGTAGTTCTTCTCAAACTCTTTATAGATTTCCTCAGGCGAAACCTCACCCTGCATTTCTGAAATTCTTTGGATAATATCTGCAAACTCCTTGTGCATACCCTTGGGCAACTTGAATCCGTAGAAGGTATCCATAACAAATGCAACACCGCCTTTGCCTGACTGAGAATTGATTCTGACTACAGGCTCATACTCACGACCGATATCAGCAGGGTCAATAGGCATGTACGGAACTTCCCAGTACGGATTGTTTCTCTGTTTCATTGCCTGAACGCCCTTGTTGATAGCATCCTGATGTGAACCTGAAAATGCGGTAAATACAAGCTTGCCTGCATAAGGGTGTCTCGGGTCAATGCTCATCTTTGTAGTTCTCTCATATACATCTATAATTTCTTTGATATTGCCGATATTAAGGTTCGGCTCAATACCCTGTGAGTACATATTGTAGGCAATATTAAGTATATCCACATTTCCTGTTCTCTCACCGTTTCCAAACAGTGTACCCTCCATTCTCTGCGCCCCTGCCAAAAGTGCAAGCTCCGCAACGGCTGTACCGGTACCTCTGTCATTGTGAGGGTGGGTGGAAAGTATAATCGCCTCTCTGTTTTTAAGATGTGTACTCATCCACTCTATTCTGTCTGCAAATACATTCGGTGTTGTCATCTCAACGGTATTGGGCAGATTGATTATTATTTTATTTTCTTTGGTAGCGCCCCAAGCCTCTACAACCGCGTCACATAAATCAAGTGCAAAATCAAGCTCCGTTCCCATAAAGCTCTCAGGTGAGTATTCCAATATAATTTCACCGTCATGGTCTTTCATATACTTCTTTACAAGAGCCACACCTTCAAGTGCAATATTTTTTATTCCTTCTCTGTCAAGACCGTATACCACATCTCTTTGTAATGTATCTGTGGAATTATAGATATGCATTATGCATTTCTTGATTCCTCTTATAGCTTCAAAGCTTCTTTTTATAAGATGCTCTCTGCATTGACAAAGTATCTGTACCACTACATCATCAGGAATAAGCTTTCTGTCTACCAACTGACGTAAAAAATCAAATTCTATCTGAGATGCGGCAGGGAAGCCGATCTCTATTTCCTTAAAGCCCAACTTTACAAGCAGATTAAACATCTCTATCTTTTCTTCCACCACCATCGGCTCTACCAATGCCTGATTGCCGTCTCTTAAGTCTGATGAACACCATATCGGTGCCTTCTCTATTTGCTTATCCGGCCATGTTCTCTCTTTAAAATCCACTACAGGATTTCTCTTATATCTTTCAATATGATACATTCAATCTCTCCTTTTTTCTATTCTAAGTTTAAGCTTTGTCTCATTCCCTGTATTTGTCCCCTATATTAAAAGTCCCTCTTTTTCCATCACTTTTATGACCTCATCAGTATACTTTTCACAGTCATCCATACTCTTTGCTTCCACCATTACTCTGATAAGAGGCTCGGTACCGCTTGGACGAAGCAATATCCTGCCGTCACCTCCAAGTGCCTTTGAAACCTTATCTACAGCTTCCAAAACCGCCTTATTTTCACCTGCAATTTTTTTATCCGTTACTCTGACATTTTTTAGCACCTGCGGAAAAATCTCCACCTCACTTGCAAGTTTTGAAAGTGGTTGCTTTGTCTCCAAAACCACCTCCATTACCTTAAGTGAAGTAAGTATACCGTCACCTGTAGTGGCATGCTTTGCAAATATGATATGACCCGACTGCTCACCGCCAAGGCAATGCCCGTTATTTTGCATATTTTCATATACATACTTGTCGCCTACAGCCGTCTTTTCAAAGTTTATTCCTTCTCTTTCAAACGCCTTATAAAGTCCGAAGTTTGACATTATTGTGGTTACCACTGTGTTATTGAAAAGCTCGCCTCTCTCCTTCATATACTTACCGCAAATATAAAGGATAAGGTCTCCGTCCACCACATTGCCTTTTTCATCCACACATAGACATCTGTCCGCATCTCCGTCATAGGCAAAACCTATGTCACAGCCGTTTTCCAAAACACATTTTTGAAGACTCTCTATATGTGTTGAACCGCAGTCGGTGTTGATATTAAGTCCGTCAGGATTGTTGTGTATAACATAAGTATCCGCACCCAAAGCATCAAATACATTCTTTGCAATGCTTGACGCCGAACCGTTTGCAAGGTCAAGTGCCACCTTCTTTCCCTTAAAGGATCTTGTGGCTATTGAAATAAGATAGCCTATATATCTGTTTCTGCCTGCCGCATAGTCTACAGTCCTTCCTATATTTTCCTTAGTGGCAAAGGCAATTGCATCATCAGGTCCGTCAATATAGCTTTCTATCTTTTCTATTACTTCTTCCTCAAGCTTTTCACCGTTGCCGTTTATTACCTTGATACCGTTGTCATAGTACGGATTGTGGCTGGCTGAAATCATTATACCGCAGTCGAAATCATCGCTTCTTACAACATATGAAACACTTGGAGTTGTAGTAACATGAAGCAGATATGCGTCCGCTCCTGAAGCCGTAAGTCCTGCAACCAAAGAATACTCAAACATATAGCTTGATCTTCTGGTGTCCTTACCTATAACCACTCTGCATTTCTTACCGTCTTTAGAGTAGTAGCTTCCCAAAAATCTGCCGACTTTATATGCGTGCTCTACAGTGAGGTCTACATTTGCCTCTCCTCTAAAGCCGTCTGTTCCGAAATATTTTCCCATCAGTTTTCCCCCAATTCAAGCAAATATCTTCTAAGTGCGTCCTGCCAAGGCGGCAAAAGTTCAAATCCGTTTTCTGTGAGTTTGGACTTATCCATCCTTGAGTTGTGCGGTCTCTTTGCCTTTACCGGAAATGCATCCGAAGATACCGGCGTTACCGCTACATCAAGTTTTGCCTGCTTGAATATCTCAACTGCAAAATCATACCATGAGCAAAGTCCCTCATTGGTTGCATGATATCTGCCGTATTTATCACTTACAATCATATCTACCAAAAGTCTTGAAAGGTCCGGTGTATATGTAGGTGAGCCGATTTGATCGTTGACCACGCTTACAGCACCTCTTTCCTTACCGAGTCTTATCATTGTCTTGATAAAGTTATTTCCATGCAGTCCGAATACCCATGAAATTCTTACTATGAAGTACTTCTTAAGTAATTCTTCGACATATAGCTCACCCTTATATTTTGCCATACCGTAGACATTAAGAGGCGCTCTCTTATCATCAGGCTCCCAAGGACGCTCTCCCTCTCCGTCAAATACATAGTCTGTGGAAATATACATCATAGCGACATCAAGTGTCTTTGCAACCTCGGCTATATTTTTTGTACCCTCGGCATTTATCTTTGTAACAAGGGCTTCATTATCTTCTGCTGCATCCACCGCGGTATATGCCGCACAGTGAATTATAGCGTCAATCTTGGCATCATTGTTTATCTTTTCAATTACCCTCTTTGTGGCATCGGCATCCGTAATATCAAGATCATCTATATCTATGCCTACAGATTCTATATTTCTTTTAGAAAGTTCACAAAGCAGGTCGCTTCCAAGCTGCCCCTTTGCACCTGTTACCAATACTCTCATTAAAGTCTTTCTCCATACATATTTTCAAAATACTTTGTGTATTCTCCGCTTATGATATGCTCCCACCACTCTTTATTGTTAAGATACCATTCAATTGTCTTTACAATACCTGTATCAAATGTATACTCAGGCTTCCATCCAAGCTCGGTCTCTATCTTGGTCGGGTCTATGGCATATCTTCTGTCATGTCCCGGTCTGTCTGTAACAAACTTTATAAGACTCTCAGGCTTATTAAGTGCCTTAAGTATTGTCTTTACCACCTCAAGATTGGTTCTCTCATTGTGTCCGCCGATATTGTAGACCTCACCGACTTTACCCTTTCTTACTACAAGGTCAATTGCCTTACAGTGGTCTGTAACATAAAGCCAGTCTCTTACATTCTCTCCCTTGCCGTATACAGGAAGCTCCTCGTCACCTAGCGCTCTGCTTATGATAAGCGGTATAAGCTTCTCAGGGAAGTGGTACGGTCCATAATTGTTTGAACATCTTGATACGGTAACAGGAAGACCATAGGTTCTGTGGTATGCAAGTACGAAAAGGTCCGCACTTGCCTTTGATGATGAGTATGGGCTTGATGTATGAAGCGGTGTTTCCTCGGTAAAGAATAAATCCGGTCTGTCAAGAGGAAGGTCTCCGTATACCTCATCTGTGGATACCTGATGATATCTCTTGATTCCGTAGGTTCTGCAGGCATCAAGTAGAGTCGTGGTTCCCATTACATTTGTTCTTACAAAACTCTCAGGATCTGTGATAGATCTGTCTACATGGCTCTCAGCCGCAAAATTTATAACCACATCAGGCTTTTCTTCTTCAAAGAGCTTGAAGATAAATGCTCTGTCAGCGATATCACCTTTTACAAACTTATAATTCGGTGCATTCTCTACCGGTTTTAATGTCTCCAAGTTTCCCGCATAGGTAAGCAGATCCAAGTTTATTATCATATCCTCAGGATACTTATTTACCATATAGTGAACAAAATTTCCGCCGATAAATCCGGCACCACCTGTAACAATAATTTTCATATTAACCTCATCTGTTTTATTTTACGCTTGATGTATGTGGTCGATATACTTGCCGTCATATACATCTTTTAAATATTTTCCGTACTGATTTTTCTTAAAGATCTCATATGCCTTTAGAAGTTCTTCTTTGCTTATCCATCCGTTCAGATATGCAATCTCCTCAAGGCAGGCTATCTTTCTGTGCTGATGTGTTTCCATTGTATATACAAAATTTGTAGCCTCAACAAGGCTCTCATGTGTTCCCGTATCCAGCCATGTAAAGCCCTGTCCGAGTACCTTCACATCAAGCTCTCCTTTTTCAAGGTAGATTCTGTTAAGATCCGTGATTTCAAGCTCTCCTCTTGCAGAGGGCTTTAATTCTTTGGCAAATTTTACTACATCATTGTCATAGA
>CAUQKD010000022.1:0-16307 GCA_963518365.1 uncultured Lachnoanaerobaculum sp.
CGATTTAGATATTGAGATCCATATCATTTAAAAGTGATATGGATTTTTAAATTGGGAAATTTCGGGCCATATTTTAGGTTGTGTTATAGTAGGAAAGATTAGTGTGAAAAACACTTTTCATTACTGTTTGTGCTGCAAGCGGACAGCGGCGGAATGGAGACTTTTATATGTTTATAATACAGTAAAGAGGTAAAAAAGATGATTTTATATTTTAGTAAAAATTGATAAAAAAATAACAAAAAGATATTTTAAATAATATATTGACATTTTATTTGTATATGATAGAATACAACTATCAGATATGGAACGCGTTCCATAAAGAAACGGTATAATAATTTTGCCAATATTTTGAAATAAAAATTGAATAAATTGGCAGTTATTCAGTGGATTTGTGAGAGAACAATGTTGTGTTAATTTAGCAGCAATAAATACTGAGGAGGTAGTATTGATGAAGAGAGTTTTTAGAACTTTAAGTGTTTTAGCACTTGGAAGTATGTTGGCGGCATGTGGAAATAATGCCGGTGCAACGAAGCAGGCTGATACAGGCAGTGAAGGAAGTACTCAAGCTTCTGAATCAAAGAGTGCTGACGGTGTTGCCAATGTGACCATATGGAGCCCTACAGATACGGCAGCTATTGAAGCATGGTGGACAGAGAAGATTGATCAGTGGAATAAAGAAAATCCTGATATTCAGGTTAAGAGAGAGGCTATTGACAGAGCTGATGCGTATGCTTATGAGAATAAGATTACTACAGCTACCACATCAGGAAATCTTCCTGATATATTGTATGTAGACGGACCTATGGTTTCATACTATGCGGCAAACGGTATTACAGTACCGCTTGACAGTTATTTTCCGGCAGATGATTTGAAGGATTTTATGCCAAGTACAGTACAGGCCGATACATATGACGGCAAGCTTTACGCAATAGCACCTACAGAGTCGTCGGTAGCACTTTTCTACAACAAGGACTACCTTGACAAGGCAGGTATACCATATCCTTCAGATACAGATATAAAGCAGGCATGGACATGGAGTCAGTTCCTTGACAATGCAAAAAAGCTTACAACAGCCGACTATGTCGGAACCAATATCATTATGGATAAGGGCGAGGGTATTATCTATGCACTTGGTCAGTTCTTTACAGAAGGCGGAGCACAGTTTGTAAGTGATGACGGTTCTAAGGCTGACGGATATATAAATTCAGATGCAAGTGTTAAGACAGCGGAGTATCTCAATGAGTTTATCAAGAACGGCTATGCAAACCTTGACCCTGTAAAGGATGAATTTTTAAACGGTAAAGCGGCCACACTGCTTGGCGGTTCATGGAATATAGCGGATCTTGAGAAGTCAAATCTTAACTGGGGTGTTTCATACTTCCCTGTAGCAGATGACGGCAAGGCTGCATCTCCTACAGGAGACTGGGCTGCCGCTATCACAAAGGATTCAAAGAATCCTGATGCTGCGGGTAAGTTCCTTCAGTGGGCAATGAACAGCGACAATATAGCATCTTATGCAAGTGCGGTTGCAAAACCTGCATCAAGAACATCATCTTATGATAAGATGGAAGGTTGGGACAGCGGTGCAAGAGCTCTTATGAAGTGGCAGTTACAAAATACAGGTGTATCAAGACCGAGAACACCGTCATATTCAGTGCTTTCAACAGATTTTTCAACAGCAATGTTAAATATCTTCTCAGGTTCAAATGCAAAAGATGAGCTTGACAATGTAGCAAAGAACTTTGATGAGAACTATGAAATGTACTATAAGAAATAATTGTATAATATTGTAGTTTTAGAAGGCTTGGCGGGATGCCAAGCCTTTTGTAGAAAGGAAGTAATATGGAGGCAAAGCTAAGTAAAAAAGGTAAAAGAGAATATGGCGATAATATTGCAGGCTTTATAATGTCATCACCCGCACTCATTCTCTTGATTGCTTTTTTGATAATTCCGATTATATATACTGTTTATTATTCATTCTTTACATATCAGGTAGTGCGTCCTGACAATATAAAATTTAATGCCTTTAACAACTATGTAAAGCTGTTTAAAGATGCAAACTTCTATGTAGCACTGAAAAATACAATATATTTTACGGTTATTGTAGTGCCGGTGCAGTGTATATTGGCATTAATTCTCGCACTTATGGTATCAAGTAAGAAAAAAGGGGTTGCGGTATTCAGAACACTTTATTACAGCCCGCAGATAACATCAATGGTAATCATTGCAGTACTTTGGACAATACTTTATAACTCAAATGCAAACACCGGACTTATTAATGCATTTTTAAAGAGTATCGGATTGCAACCGATTGACTTTTTGAATAATCCCAAGACTGCTATGAATTCCATTATATTTATGTCGGCCTGGCAGGGTGCAGGATATCAGATGATGATTTTTATTGCAGGTTTAAATGCAATACCGGGTGAGCAGTATGAGGCTGCAAGTGTGGACGGTGCAGACTGGTTTGCCAAGCTAATCTATGTTACTTTGCCGGGACTTGTCAACACTATAAAATATGTACTTATGATTACACTTATACAGGCTATGAAGCTGTTTACACAGCCATATATTATGACTAAGGGCGGACCCAGAAACGCCACAAAAACACTTGTTTTCTATATTTATGAGCAAGGTTTTCAAAAGGGTAATTTCGGATATGCCTGTAGTATAGCTACAGTTTTCTTTATTATAGTTGTTACATTGTCAATTGTAGTTAAAAGAATAAGCAGGACAAATTAGGAGGGAATATGAATAATAAAAAGATAAATAAGGTGCTTGGAAATGTTATATTTTATCTTGGCAATATTATAGTGGGTCTTATATTTGTATCTCCGCTTCTATGGATGCTTGCTTCATCATTTAAGCCTGAGCTTGAGATTTTTTCAAATCTGAACTCACTTACCACATTTATACCTGCTCACTTTACCTTACAAAACTATGTTGAGGTGTTCCAAAGATTAAAGGTATTTACAATACTAAAAAATACCTTACTCTATATAGGAATAGTACTTTTAGGTGATTTGGTACTTGGCTCCATGTTCGGTTATGCACTTGCAAAGTTAAAGTATAGATTTAGAGGCATAAGCCTTACAATTGTAATAGCACTTATGTCAATGCCGGTCGAAGCTATCATACTTCCTATGTATATTGAGATGGCTCAATTAGGTTGGGTAAATACAATGATGGGTCTTACAATTCCTTTTATGATGAATTGCTTTTCCATATATATGTTTTATTCATACTTTATCAGTATACCGGATGAACTTATAGAAGCTGCAAAGGTGGATGGATGCGGACCTGTCAGAACATATTTCAGTATTGTTATGCCGATATCAAAGACAGTTTTTGCAACGGTATTTATACTTGACTTTGTATCCAGATGGAATGACTTTATGTGGCCTTTCCTTATTACTACAGGAGAGGAAAAAAGAACCGTACAGCTTGCGGTACAGATATTTGTCGGAGTAAGCCCTATACATTACGGTGTTATTATGGCGGTATTGACACTCGCATCCATCCCTATGATTATAATGTACGTATTCATGCAAAAATTCTATGTAGAGGGTATTGCATCTACAGGAATAAAGGGTTAAATTTTATTAAGAATATGTAGATGGAGGAGTTATGTCAAGTATACAGGAGGTTGCAAAGAGGGCAGGTGTAGGAGTCGGAACAGTCTCCAGAGTAATTAATGACAGCGGCTATGTCTCAGATAAGACCAGAAAAAAAGTGGAAGATGTTATAGCGGAGTTAAATTATAAGCCGAATGAACTTGCCAGAAATCTTTTTAGGAACAGGACAAATATTGTAGCGGTAATCACTCCGGCAATCGGAAATCCGTATTATGCCACACTTTGTAGTGAAGTGGAAAGCAGACTTAGAAAGTATGGCTATAAGACAATGCTTTGCAATACTACCGGAGAGTCTACAAATGAAGAAGCTTACCTTGAAATGCTTGAAAGAAATATGGTGGACGGAATAATCACCGGAACTCATACACTTGATTACAGCAGCTACAAGAAGATAAAGGGACCTATAGTAGGATTTGATACTCCTAAGTTAAATGATGATATTTTGGTGGTGACTGTAAACCATGAAGAAGGCGGAAAGCTGGCCGCCAAGTCATTGATAGAGAGCGGTTGCAAAGAAGTGTTGCAATTTACAGATGCGACTACTAAGAATTATCCGTTTATAAAGAGACATACAGCTTTTGCAAACGAGATAAAAAAGACCGGAATTATATGTAGAGAGTATAAGCCGCTTATGGATAGATTTGACTATGAGTATATTGAAGAAAATATAGATGATGCTTTTAGACTGTATCCGAATGTAGACGGTGTATTTGCAACCGATACTCATGCACTGCTTTATATGAAAAAGGCACTGAGTCTTGGCAAGAGAGTTCCACAGGATTTGAAAATAGTGGCATATGACGGAACCTTTGTGCTGAATACGGCATACCCAAGTCTTAGTGCTATAGTTCAGCCCATTGATAAGTTGGCAAAGGTGGCGGTGGACAGTTTGCATGCCATTATAAATGGAGAAAGAGTGGACAGGAAGCCAAAAGTACTTGATATATATTTCAGACAGGGAATGACTACAGATAAGAAAGAAGATTGATATGAATAACAAAGAAAAGGCAGATGAATATTTTAGTAAGAACAAATCAAAAATAAAGGATAGTGACAGACCGGTGTACCATTTTACGCCGGATATAGGTTGGATGAATGACCCCAACGGTTTTTCATATTTTAACGGTGAATATCATCTGTTCTATCAATATAATCCTTATGATATCAAGTGGGGTCCTATGCATTGGGGTCATGCAAAGACAAGAGATTTTGTGAACTGGGACAGATTGCCGGTAGCATTGGCACCTGATGATGAGATAAAGGGGCAGTGCTTTTCTGGTACGGCAATAACAGATAATGATAAGCATATACTTGTGTATACAGTCCATAGTAATGATAAAGAGGAACAGACTGTAGAGATAGGGGACGGAGTAAACTACAAAGCCGTTTCTGATAAACCTGTTATCGGTATAGATAAATTACCTAAAGGTTTTGGCGGAGTTGACTTTAGAGATCCCAAGATATGGAAAGAAGATAATATATACTACTGTATAGCAAGTGCAAAAAATGACAGAGGTCTTGGAAGTATACTTTTATTTGAGTCAAAGGATTTACTTGAATGGAAGTATGTAGGAATACTGTTTGAAAATGACGGAAAGTACGGCAAGATGTGGGAATGCCCTGATTTCTTTAAGCTTGGCAATAAGTATGTATTGGTTATTTCTGTAATGGGTATGCAGGCAAGGAAGAGAAAGTATTTTAACGGGCATCAGGTAATATATTTTGTCGGAACTTATAATAAGAGCAGTTATAAGTTTATACCGAACGGCAGGGGAAAGACTTTTGACTTCGGCTTTGATTTTTATGCACCGCAAAGTTTATATGCAGACGGTAGGACTTTATCTGTTGCATGGCTTCATGACTGGAGCAATGATTTGACTTTAGATGATGCAAAGTGGTGCGGACAGACGACCTCTCCAAGAGAGCTTAGGTTAGAGGGTAATGATATTTATCAGATGCCGGCAGGAGAGCTTGAAAGTCATTATAAAAATAAATATCATACAAGTTTTATTTTAAACAGGAATAAAGAGTATATTGATAATGATTTGAACTCACGAGCAGCAAGATTTGACTTTGATATTGAAAATATTGATGCCGATAAGTTGACTTTATTTTTGGCTGCCAATGATGAATATAATTCATTTATAAAGATAAATATGAAAAAGAAAACTTTGAAGTTTTCAAGGAGATTTTCAGGTCTTTGTAAAGATGCAATAGATGAGAGAAAGATAGATATTGATATTTGTGACGGACAATTGTCTTTGAGCGTTCTTGTAGACAGATTCAGTATCGAGATTTTTGTAAATAAAGGAAAAGAGGTTCTGACATCAAGAATCTATACACCGTTTGATGCAAATGAGATCAGATTCTTAGCCGACGGTAAGTTAAAGATTGATGTAAGTAAAAATGAAATAGAGTGATTTTAAGATGCATACCGGATTTTTCTTGTATGCATTTCTATTATGTATCAAATATTACGGAAATTAAAGTTAGGGGTGCTATACTGAAAGTATAGAAAATATTGTTTACAGATGATATGTCTGTTTGTTTTTAGGTAGCTTTTATATTAAGGCCAGGAAAGGAATATTATGAGAAAGCATGTAAAAGGAAATGTCAGTTGGGTTGGATATTTGGATTGGGAGCTTGAGAGTTTCCATGGTGATGATTATTCTATAATAAACGGCTCCAGCCAAAATGCCTACTTGATTGAAGAAGAGAAGACAGTTTTGATTGATACAGTATGGACACCGCATCGTTTTGATTTTGTGGAAAACTTAAAGAAAGAAATTGACTTAAATAAGATTGATTTTATTGTGGCAAATCATGGTGAGTGTGATCATTCAGGTTCTTTGACAGCTCTTATGGAAGAGATTCCCAATACTCCTATTTATTGCACAGCTAATGCAGTCAAGAGTATAGAAGGTCAGTACGGTAAGCGTGGTTGGGATTTCCATGTGGTAAAGACAGGAGACTCTATAGACATAGGAAACGGCAAGAAACTTGTATTTGTAGAGATGCGTATGCTTCATTGGCCTGACAGTATGGCTACATATATGACAGGTGACAATATCCTGTTCTCAAATGATGCCTTCGGACAGCACTATGCGGTTGAGGAGCTTTTTAATGATAAGGCGGATCAGTGCCTGCTTTGGAAAGAGGCAATGAAATACTTTGCAAATATATTGAATCCTTTTGCACCGATACTGCAAAAGAAACTTGAGGAGATTGCAGGATTTAATCTGCAATTTGATATGATTGCACCTTCTCATGGAGCTATCTGGAGAGAAAATCCGCTTCAGATTGTAGAGAAGTATGCACAGTGGGCCAAGGCTTATCAGGAAAATCAGGTTACTGTAGTTTATGATACAATGTGGGAAGGTACTGCAAAGATCGCACATAAGATTGCAGACAGTATTCATATAAAGAGCCCTGATACGGTAGCCAAAGTATTTAATATCTCAAAGTCCGATAAGAATGAGGTAATGACTGAAGTATTTAAATCAAAGGCTGTTGCTGTAGGTTCTCCGACAGTAGGTTGCGGTATACTCAGCAGTGTGGCAGGTTGGCTTGAGTTTTTAAGACAACTTAAGTTTAAGAATAAAAAGGCTGCCGCATTCGGTTGCTACGGCTGGTCGGGCGAGTGTGTAAAGGTGCTTAAGGAACAGCTGAAATCGGCAGGTTTTAATGTAATAGATGAGGAAGTTAAACCGCTTTGGAATCCTAAGGAAGAGGACAATGAACGTATTGAGGTATTGGTTGACAGTTTGTTAAAATAAATAATAGTTTTATCTTTAATAATTTAAAATTATAAGAATATCATAAAGAGCAGAAACAGTTTATTTTACTTGAACATGGAGATACAAAGATGTTAAAATGATACATAACAGTATTAAAATCGTTTTGTGATTTTGGAGGTGTTTATGAATTTGATTAAGAAATTATTATGTTCAGTTTCGGCTGTAGCGGTTTCTACTTTTTTGGCGCTACCTGTTATGGCGGCGGATGCACAGTGGAAGAGAAATGATAAGGGTTGGTGGTATGAGGAGGCAAACGGAGCATATCCTACCAACCAATGGAAACTGATAAACAATAAGTGGTACTACTTTGACAATATAGGTTATATGCTTGAGAACCGTTGGGTAGGCAACTACTATGTAGGTGCTGACGGTGCCATGCTTGTAAGTACATCCACCCCTGACGGCTATTATGTAGATGCAAACGGTAAGTGGGTAGAGGGCATCAGAAGGACTGTAAATATAAGTAAGAGATCGGGCACAAGCTCAGGCGGCAGAAGCAGCGGTTCAGGCGGAGGCAGAAGCTCAGGTAGAAGAAGTTCAGGAGGATCAGGCGGAAGTTCAGGAGGCTCATCAAGCGGCGGAAGCTCAAGCGGAAGTTCAGCTGGTAGTGGAAGCTCAGGCGGAAGTTCAAGTAGCGGAAGTTCGGGAAGTTCATCAGGTTCGGTAAGCACAAATACAGGCAATGCGGGAAGCAATACAAATGCAAATACTTCAGGCGGTAATCATCAGGTAGTTACTCCGAATACATCAAATAATAACAATGCAAACACAAGTACAAATATCGGAAATACTTCTGTAAATACACAAAACAATAATGTGGCAAATACAGGTAATAATAATACTCCAAACACAGTGGTTACTCCTAATGCTTCAAACAGTGCGGCAAATACCGTTACACAGGTTTCAAGTGAGGAGACAAGAGTTATTGACGCTCTAAAGGCAATGGGAGTGAGTGAAAAGGAAGCTAAACTGTACTATATTATCAATGCTTACAGAGAGAGTCAGGGACTGCAAAAGCTTTCATTCTCAAAGTCACTTACAATTGTTGCAAGAACTCATGTATCGGATTCAAATACCTATACACCTGAAAATCAGAGAGATTCAAGAGGTATGCAGGGTAATCTGCACAGCTGGTCAAACCACGGCAGCTGGACACCGGTGGTATATACATCGGATCACCAATATGCGGCAAATATGTGGAGTAAGCCGAGAGAGTTGACTTCATATACCGGAAACGGATATGAGATTTCTTCATGGTATAGCGGCAATATAACTCCTGAGGATGCGCTTGATCTGTGGAAGAATTCATCAGGACATAATGCCGTAATGACAACACAGGGAAATTGGTCCGATTTAAAGACCATGGGTGTTGCGATAGAAGGAAAGTATGCACATGTATGGTTTGGAAGTGCTGCGGATCCGGCAGGATATTATGATGTGGCAAATTATCAGGTACTTCATCCGTAATGAGACAGGTACTTTAAAAAACGGTTAATAATACAATGAGGCTGTCAATTTGGCAGCCTTATTTTCATAAGGAGTGAAATGAAAAAGCATAAAGGATTTAAAGTTTTATTTTTATGTTTGCTGATATGTATTGTCTTTACCTTTATAGGATGTAGAGACAAGGTGGCAGTATCAAATACCGAAGTCTCAATGACTGAGACTGTAGCGGATATTAAAACATCGAAGTTTTCCATGCATTTTATAGATGTGGGACAGGGAGATGCCACGCTTATAGGTTGTGACGGCGAGTGGATGCTTATAGATGCAGGAGATAATACAAAGGGTACTGCCGTGCAGCTTTATCTTAAAAAGGCCG
Organism: uncultured Lachnoanaerobaculum sp.; assembly: GCA_963518365.1. Classification (GTDB taxonomy): domain Bacteria; phylum Bacillota; class Clostridia; order Lachnospirales; family Lachnospiraceae; genus Lachnoanaerobaculum. The sequence goes on from CAUQKD010000022.1 coordinate 9,255, forward strand.
GGGTATTAAAACTTAAATATATTATCGAAACGCATCCCGATGCGGACCATATAGGAGGTATGGATGTTATAATCACAAAATTTGACTGTGAAAATATCTTTTTGCCTGATAAAAAAAGTGACAGTAGGGAATATGAAGAATTAATTGATGCTATAAATTATAGAAATTATAAGATTAGTGTACCTAAAGTAGGAGAAAAATTTTCCCTGGGAAGTGCCGACTTTACAGTACTTGGGCCGATAAGTAAGGCTGAGAGTAACAACAATAATTCTATTGTTGTTAAGGTAAAGTATAAAGATACTTCATTTTTACTTTCAGGAGATGCAGAGAGTGAGGAGGAGCAGGAAATAGCGGATTCCGGGGTTGATTTAAAAGCGGATGTGTATCACGCCGGGCACCATGGAAGCAATACATCATCAAGCAGTGATTGGTTAAAGAAAATATCACCTGAGTATGTGGTGATAAGCTGCGGTAAGGGTAATACTTACGGACATCCGCACAGGGAAGTGCTGGATGAGTTCAAAAAGCTTGGCGCAAAGGTTTACAGGACTGATGAACAGGGAAGTATAGTGGTAAGTTCTGACGGAGTGAAACTGTCATGGAATGTAAGTCCTTCAGATACATGGAAGTCGGGTTATGAAAATGCAGGTACAAAGGATGTTGTAAAAAATAAAGCCGATACGGTGCCTCAAAGGAATATGGCGGAAGATAAAACAACTGAGCCGGGAAACAGTCTTGAAATGACCTATATACTTAATAACAACTCACTTAAGTTTCACTATCCGGACTGTAAATCGGTACCTAAGATAAAGGATAAGAACAAGGAAGAAGTAAAGACTACAAGGGATGAGCTTATAAAAAGAGGTTATGAACCGTGTAAGATATGCAATCCTTAGATATCTTAGGCGGATATATGATATAATGCAATAAATAATATAAAAATACGGAGACTACAATAATGAGCGGAAATAAACAAATTTTACTGGTTAACGATCTTGCAGGTTACGGAAAGGTGGCGCTTTCAGCCATGATGCCGATAATGTCACATATGGGATTTGAGATATTTACACTTCCTACAGCACTTGTATCCAACACTCTTGACTACGGAAAGTTTGAGATACTTGATACTAAGGATTATATTGAAAAGACTGTCAATGTATGGAATGAGCTGAATTTTTCATTTGAGTCTATAGCGATAGGATTTATCGCATCTGATGAAGAGGCCGATATTTTGGCGAATTTTTGTGACAAGCAAAGTCAAAAAGGTACTTTTATATTTGTTGACCCTATAATGGGAGATGACGGCAGACTCTATAACGGTATTGCAAAGAATGCTGTAGAAAACAGAAAGAGACTTCTTAAGTTTGCAAATCTTATAAAACCGAATTTTACAGAGTGCTGCCTGCTTACAGGTATGGAATACAAAAAAGAGGGATTTTCTAAAGAAGAAAATGAGGTTATGTTGAGAAAACTTATAGGGAAAAATCAATCTTCGGCGGTTATTACATCCGTGCCTTTTGAGGATAAAAAATACTGCCTATGTTATGACGCCGATACAGATAAGATTGCCTATATTGAATATGATGAGATAGATGTCAGATTCCCGGGAACAGGAGATATATTCTCAGCGATATTGGTGGGAGATATATTGGGAGGTAAATCACTTTTTGATGCGACTTCACACGCTATAAAAGTAGTAAGGGATATGATAAATGCTAATATAAAAAATGCGGACAAATATCGCGGCATACCGGTGGAACAGTATCTTTATCTGGTATAGATTTAATATATGAATATTTTTGATGAGATAGATGATAATCTTTTCAGACCGCTGACCGGAACTAATAAAAGAAAATATGCCGATATACTGGCTTTGATTTGGGATAAATGTAAGAGAATGCCGATGTATTCTATAGAAAAAAGCACCGTCTTTGATATGGCGGAGGAATATCTTCTGGGCTTGGGAGAGAGTGTGGAACTTGATATTGAAGAGCAGGTAGATATCAGCGGAAATATCTCGGATATGCGAGTAGTGGCAGGTACTCTTATCAGAAGGCTTAGAGATACAGGCTGGCTATTGGAAAAACCCGGTGAATATGAGGACGAGGACAAGCTGGCTATACAGTATAAGGTTGTGCCTATACTTAAGTCATTTAAAGAGGTTGTCAGTCCGACGATTGTTACATATAAGGGTAAGCTTTTCAAAATATATTCAATGTTTGAACATATATCCGAGCAGGGAAGTCCGTATGAAGGCGTATTAAAAGAAGCGTCGGAAGACTTTGACAATCTGAATCAGGCGCTTAGAACCTTGTCGGCTTCAATAGAAGACCATATAAACGAGCTGACTATGGGTAATAGTCCGCAGGAGATATTGGAATTTTTTGAAAACTACGAAGAGAAGATAGTTGTAGGCTCATATCACAGGTTTAAGACAAATGACAATCTGTTTTATTACAGGTCAAGTCTGTATGAAAGTCTTGATAAATGTGAGGACAACCTGTTTGACGCACTGGTGCTTGACTGCATGGATACGGAACGTGTAGAAAAAGACATAGCTGAAGTTAAGATAAGAGAACTGATAACGAAGGTTCGCATGGACATTGAAGAGATGGAAGGTCTTATGAGGGCTATTGACGACAGACATATAATCTACAGAATGAGAGCCGTACAAAGAGCGCAGTTTTTGTTGCTGTCTGATGGAAGCAGTAAGAGTAAAATCAATAATATACTGAGGTTTTATGCAAGTACCATAGATTCAAAGGAAGACGGATATAAAGACGATGATACTGTAGGAGCTGAAATCTTTCAGATATTTTGTCAAAACTTTTTTGACAGCAATTCTATTGCGACACCTGTGAAAAAAAGAAAGCCTACACCTATTGAGCTTATGAGTATATTCGAAGAACCGGATATGGAGCTTGTGGAAGAGAAAAATAAAAAGATGATGGAGTATATAAAGAATGCTTTGACATCTGAGAATGTAAACAGGTTTGCAAGGGATATTCTTGCGGGAAATCATGCCGTGCAGATAAGTTCGGTATTTGAAAAGGCCCCTGATACATTTACAAAGATTATAGGACTGTATACATATTCAAAGACATCTGAAAGAGAATACGATATAAGACTGAAGGACAATGTGGTGGAAATAAACGGCGTGAGGTTCAAAGATTTTATTGTTGAGGAAAGAAGATAATGGCGGTTGATATAAAAGAGGAGATAGCCAATTACCTGTTGAATAATTGTTTTTTGATGGGAACTGTGGATACTACAAGAGAGAAGTACTACTATGTTATAAATCATGAAGAAAGCTTCAGACAGATTTTTTTACCTATAGGATATACTTTGGTAGTTCACAGAAATTTGAGGGTTATTCAGCTTATCAATAATCACGGTAGCGGCAGAGTTATATTAAAAAAATATGAGAGTATTATTTTGCTTATATTAAGACTTTTGTATGTAGAAAAAAGAGAAAGTTTGTCAACAAGTGAAGACAGAGTGTTGGCAACAGTTGAAGAAATAAAAAATGAATATGAGAAGCTAAATCTCCCGAGAAAATTTGACAGAGTATTGTTGGAAGAGTCTTTAAGGAATATAAAAAGATACAATCTTTTAAAGGTTGAGGACAGACTTTCGGATATGGATGCAAAGATCCGGATTTACCCTTCAGTGATGCTTGCCATGCCGGATGCAAATATAAATAAGGCCTATGAGGAGACCGCCAAACTTTTGGCACAGTATGAAAACAGCGAAGACGGAGATGAAGAATGATTAGAATGACGAGGCTTCATCTGATAAATTGGCATAATTTTCAGGATGATATAATAGATTTCAAAAATATCACCTACCTTTTGGGGGTGAACGCTGTAGGAAAGACTACAATAATGGATGCCGTAAGGTACTGTCTTACCACAAATAAGGATTTCAACACGGCAGGAAATAAAAAGAGCGGAAGAACTCTTTTAGGCTCGGTTCACCAAAAGCAAAGGGCGGAGGATTCATATCTTCGTCCGGGACATACGGTTTCATATATAGGGATAGAGTTTTTGGATGAGGCTATAAAAAAGAACTTTGTAATAATTGCCCGTATAGAATCCGAGACGCCGAAGCAGGATTTAAAGGGGGTGGATCAGGACTGGTACATTACAAAACCGGGATTTGTTCTTGAGGATATTCCTTTTTTTACAAAGAAAAATGATGCCAAGAGACCTACTTCAAGAGATGCCTTCAAGCTTGAGAATAAGAGCATGGACAGGGCATCCAATCAGTCGGATGCAAAGAGAAGGATCTGCAGAGTGCTCGGTATAGGTGAGGCGGACTCACCTATCGGAAAGAAGTTTAATGAGGTTTTCCACATGGGCACGGGACTTGATGATATAAAGGATATCAGAGAGTTTATATATACATATATTTTGCCTGAGCCGGAAGTGAATATAGAGTTTTTACAAAAGGATATGCTTGAACTTGAGAGATTGCAGGAGATACTACAGGAGGCAAGTGACAGAGAAGAACTTTTAAAAGAAATCAATGAAAGAATAAAATCGGCAAAAGAACTCCTTAGCAAAGTCAAAATAAATGAGAGTTTGGTAGCTTATGCAAATCTTCAGGAAAATATCGAAGAGACAAATGAGAAAAAGTATCTTATAGAGGAATGGAATAAAAGTCTTGAGATGCTTGATAAGAGATTACTTGAACTTTCAGAGAGTGAGAATAAGGCAGCAGCTCTTTTATATGAAGCACAAAGAGCAGCGGAAGAAAATGTGGAAAATAAGGAAATGCTCTCACTTGAAAGTGAAAATAAGAACAATAAACTTGAGAATGAGAAGCTTATATTGGAAGCAGGTATATTTGAAGATGTGCTTCAAAAGCTGTTTTTTCTTATTGACAGGCTGAATAAGTTAGGATTTTATGTCAAGGTAGACGACTCTATAAAAGATGAAAATATTGAAACGGATGACAGGATAAGGGAAATTAAAAACAGTGCAAAGCTTTTTGCGGACATGGAAGAAGAAATCAAAAATCGTGATGCGAAGATAAGAAATGATATTGCAGAGCTTAATGATAAAAGTGATGTACTTTCAAAAAAGATAAAGAGTCTGGAAGCAGGCGTGATGTGTTATCCTGATGAAGCGATATTTGTAAGAGATAAGATAAATGCTTTCTTGAGTGAGCAAAGTAAAAGAGCGGATGCCAAGCTGCTTTGTGAACTTTTATATATGACGGATAACAGCTGGCAGGACGCCGTTGAGAGCTATTTGAATACTCAGAGGTTTAATATTATTGTTGAGCCTGAAAATTATCTTGCGGCAAAAAAGGTCTTTGTATCTCTGGGAGATAAAGTTAAGGGGATAGGTCTTATAGATACAAGAAAGATAAAGGAGCCTGAGTACAAGTCTTTGAATGAGTCGTATCTTGGAGATAAGATTGATTCTGAAAATATCTACGCAAAGGCATATGCAAGATATGTTATGAAAAATGTCATTTGCTGTGAGTCGTCAGATGATTTGGAGAATTTTTCAAAGAGCATAACAAGAGACAGACTAAGATTCCAAAACTTCTGCTTACAGAGGATGGCAAAAAAAGAACATTTCATAGGTGTGGATGCCATAGCAAAGCAGTTAAAGAGCGCCAAAGAGGAGTTTATAGGTATCAAAAAAGAACTTACAAAACTTGAAGAAGAAAAGAAAAATTTTGACTCTATTTATAATGGATATACAAAGTTCAGAGCGGGTGACAACTTCGGAAAACTTGAAAACTACTGTGAATCAAAGGCAAAGTCAAAAGCGCTTTCGTCTAAGATAGAAGACATAGCAAAGAAGATAGAGGAGTTTAAGAAAAATCCTATTCTGCTTGCTATGTATGACAGAGTGAAAGAGTGTAAGAAGAACTTAAATGCTATAAGAGATGAGATAACTGATAACAAGGCAAAAAAGCAAAACCTTAACTCAGATATAAACAGGGCAAAAAATTTGCTTGAGGAGCTTGAAGTCAACCTTTCACATTTGCAGGCTATATACGAGAAAAGTGTAGAGGAGTATCCCGAGTTTATAAATGACGTTGAGAAGAAGTATCAAAATGAAAGAAAATCAAAGAAGGCTTCAGCCATTTCCTACAATTTTTCAAACCGTGTAATTCAGGACAATATTGCGTTTAACAACTACTTAAATCAGGAGCTTATACCGCTGCAACAAAGATACATGGCGACATATACCTGTGATTATGCTACAGGGCTTGGAGGAGCGAACAGGTACATACAGGAGTTTCTCACATTACAGAACATAGAGCTTGAAAGACATAAGAGCGAACTTGTAAACGCACAGATAAGGTGTAAAGACAGGTTCCGTAAGGAAGTATTGTTCAGAATGAAGGATGATATCTTAAGGGCAAAGCAGCAGTTTAAGCAGATAAATCGTGTTATGGAAAATCTCGAGTACGGTGAAGAAAGCTATAGATTCGGAATTGACAAGAGTAAGGACAGGGAACTTGGAATGTTCTATGATATCATCATGGACAAGGATAATATGCAGATTGACAGAGACAATGAAATGCTTATGCTTATTGCAGAGAGTAACAAGTCTGAAATATTTGAAAGTCAGATTGATGACTTTATGCAAAGAATTATGATTGACGTTGAGGAACATGCAAGGCAGAATCTTTCAGGTCAAAAGTCAGGTGCCAAAAGTATGGGAATGTATGTGGATTACAGAACATATCTGGACTATGACATCATTGTAAAAAATTCCGTGACGGGAAATGAGGTGGGACTTTCAAAGGTCAACGCGGAAGGAAGCGGAGGTGAGAATCAGGCTCCTTTTTATGTGGCTATCTGTGCATCTCTTTTGCAGATTTATGAGCAGAGCAAGGAAGGTTCTATAAGGCTTATACTGCTTGATGAAGCATTCAACAATATGACAAGCGACAGAATAGAGCCGATGATGAATATGTTCAAAAAGCTTAATTTGCAGCTTGTTCTGATAGCAACGGCTGAAAAGGCTACAGCCATATTGCCGTACTGTGATATTACATATTCCATTGTAAAGTCCGGAAACAGAA
>CAUQKD010000023.1:0-16219 GCA_963518365.1 uncultured Lachnoanaerobaculum sp.
AATTTTGAAAGTCTATATCTCGAAAAACCTTCACTTCTAAAATTATAAGCCTTTTGTTCTCTATCAAATCTTACTTGTTCAATATATGCTTTTAATTTCTGTACTCCCAATATCAAAATACCTGCAATAATAAAAAATAAATATATACATATTATATTCCTTAATTTTCTTTTAACTTCTGAATCCATATATTATCTACCCCATATATAATCTGCAATGTCTTGAGTAACTATATCAAACACAAGCTTGTATTATTACCTTTCATGACCCAAGTATTCCCTTTATTATCACTGCATTCCAAATCCATTCCCAGTGTATCTGCCAAAATTACTGTGAGAGATATTTCATTATAATATTTAAGCGCCTTATCTATTCTTTTTTCATTCACCTCCAACTTTTATACCTCTCTCATATTCATAAGTTCTATATGGCATAGTAAACAATTCTCTAATACCTATTGTTCCACTCTCATGTATAACATTTTCTGTTCCATCACCCATATCTCTCCACTTATCCTTATATGATTCATATTATCATTAAAGTTTTTCAATCTCTGAATAGTATCTTTGGAGTCAATAACACTTATGCTGTAGCTATAGCCTTGTCCCAATTTTTGTTTAACCATATTTCTATCTTTAATGTTATATCTGGAGTTGCATACCCTTCCTTTCTTGCTTTTGAATCCGTTTTTCCTTTATAATTCTTTTTATAGTTGTCCCATGCATCCATCTTATCTTCCGGTTGATCAATTTCATGGCATGCATATGTTTTAGCAATTATTTGTGTCACCTTTCCGCCGGATGATAAATATTCTTCTTTTTTATCCCCTCTTATAGTACCTCCAATAACTGCTTTACCATGTTTATTGGGCAAAAGCTCTGAATAAAATTCCTGTATATCAATAAAATCAAAACCGTTTATTTCTAAAAGTTCCGCCCTCATAATACACCTCCATGTATTTATCTTTTATTCCATTAAATGACAAGATAATTTCTAATATCAGTTAAACTTTTCTCACATCACTCACCTATAGCTTCATTTATCTCCTGTAATGATGTATAAGGTATTTTTATATCTTCTATATTTTTTTTAATAAATTCTCCATTTACAAGCTCATAAATCATGCCATCATAAATAACTGCCTCATCAAATGTTCTGTACATTATATCTATCGGTCTGTTATATGAATAATATATAGGATATGTATAGTATTCTTTTAATGTCGTTACATATATATATCCATCTATAAAATAATATTCTGAAGTCGATTTTTCATCTTCTCCGTAAATTATTACAGTACATCTTGACACTTTATTATTTGTATCAATATATTTTACTACTTCCCCATCCCGGCCTATTATATCTTTATTAACAACTGTTATCTCTTCATCTAAATAATCAGTCGAAAATTTTTTATAAAATCCACTTATATCACTTTTTATATTATCGATATTTATTTTTTTGTTAAACGAGGAGTCCATACATCCTGTTATTAATACACATAATACAAAAGATAAACTCAAAAATTTAATATTACTCTTCATGCCAATCTTTATCCCTTATTAATTCCAGGTTTTTTCAAATTCATCGTATAGTCAAAACTTCAGGTTTATCATCCGAGCTGTCTTCCATGTGAACCACTTCAATCTTAACCTTATTGTTATCCTCTATAGACAAAGTAAAATCTTTACCATATTCTATATACTCCATAACATCTTCCTGCTCACCCTTCTTTACCCATATTATATTCATATCTTTAGCCCAGCCGACCTTATCAAGGCTCTTTACTTGCACATACAAAGGCTCCTCATACATAGTAAGTTTGTAGGAAATATCTCGCTCAAGTTCATTATTTCCCTTTTCTATAATACATACTTCACCTTTCAGATCTGTTGCAATTTCATTTAATCTTTTTATTCTATTTATATATTTGGGTGCATACGTCATAGTGAATCCCCGTATCATTTTATCACCACCAACATCAACGCTGATTCCGGCTTCTAAATATAAAGGATCGCAGAAACCGTATATCCCATGTGAACCATATCCATAAGCATAATCTCCCCTCTTATGATTCCCAAAAAGTTCAAAATCAACATCAGAAATACCATCTCCGGATTCTGTCTTTATACTTACAACATACCATTTAGGATTATCCATCCCTTTGCAATACCATACAATACAGTGTATTTCCTTGCCTTCTTTAGTAAGTATAATTTCCGCTCTTTTTTCATTCTTTTTCATCTTTCCGTTATATTTCCAACCGTTTGATAAAAACTCGTCCAATGGGCAAGGCATTTGGTATAAAGAACCGTCAAGCTTGAATATATAATCGTCTATAGACTTTCCCATAGTCATAGGTTTTTTATACTCACCCCAATCACTTCCGGAAAAAAGCTCCTCATTTTCACAAGTCGTTTTTTCAGACTCTATTGGAGTAACCATTAAGTAGTCTGCACTATATCCACCAAATATACTTTGCTCATTCTTATGAAGTCTGACGTCTACATTCTCTATATACATATAAGAAAAGGGATTATATATTTTGTATCTTACGGTAAGTTTTCCATCTTCCTCTACTATAAATTCCCAGTCTCTAAATTCTATAGAATTGTCACTTCCTTCTCTTGAATATAACGGCATTTCAAATATGTCTTCAGATTCCATGTACTGACTGTAATTTTGTGAGAGGTATTGCCATACTTCTACTGTAGACAATGCACCTGCCATTTTTAATACAATCTCTGCATTCTCAATATTTATAAACTTCCTATCATCTTCAAAAATAACATACTTTTTCAAACTGTTTTTAAAGATATTTTCATATTCCATTTCATTTAAAATATCAAGAAACTTTGCCTGTTTTTCTTTAGTATCCAGTACACTTCCATTTCCTAAAATATTGGAAGCTCCACCATGAGACACATGCAAAGTCTGTATCAACCACTTAAGTTCCTCAAGATCTGATTCTGATAATCCTTCTACCTTATTATCAAACTCTTCATATTGGTTCTTTTCAAATACATAAGTTTGTTCTACAGACTTCTCCTCACTTACTAAACCACAGGAAAGCAGAATATTTGTGCATACTATGAATATTATTACTATAAAAATTCTTCTCATTTTTCTATTCTCCAATATCCTGATGTCCTACCATATAGTCCGGATTTTGTTCTTTTTTGAAATGGAAAAGATACTCGAATCGTACATTTTCAGAAGCGTCATACAAATACATTCGAAGCAATATATCTTCAAGGCTTCTAAGTAAACTTCCGGTCATCTTATTGCTTTCAAAACCGTCAATAAGGACCTCTTGTCTGCCTGAGTATGACAGTGCTTTTATTTTATAAGGAATCAGAGCCTCCTCATCTCTTATATCTTTAGAAGTTGCATAAGTAATGCATTTACTTCTTTATCACCACTTACAAACGGCTACTTAATATTATTACTATTCATAATATTCTATACTTACAGTATCATCGTATACTAAATCCAAATCAAAACCCTTTGGTAATATTATCTTTTTTAGGTTTGGGCACTCATCAAAAAGATAGCCTTTTGCATCTATTATTTTCAGTGATTTTGTAAACTTTACCTCCTCCAAATTTTCAGCACCCATAAAAACTTCTCCTCCTATATATTCTAACCCTTCCGGTAACTCTACTTTTTTTAGCCCTGTATAGCAAAACGAAAACTCATCTATCTTTCTAATACTGTTTGGAAACTTTATATGTTCCAACTTCTTACAATTAGCAAAAGCAAACATGTCAATATTATCTAATTTTTCATTTAGAACTACTGTTCTTAATTGTTTACAACCTTAAAAACAAGCAAATGGTATTTCTGTTAAGTTTTTAGGTAACCTAATTTCTACCAAATTTTTACATCCTCTGAATGCACATCCATTTATTTTAACCACACTGTCAGGTATAGCTATACTTTTTAGTTCTTTACAACCATCAAAAGTATATTCCCTAATCTCTGTTATACCTTCAGGAATTTCGATTTCTTTTTTTAGCATTATATCCGCGAAAATACCTCTCTTATAACCTAATAAAATATTATCTTCAATTATAAACTTTGATTGAAAGTTTAAACTTATATAAACTAAGGCACTTATGCATATGACAAACACTAAAAATATTTGTATTTTCTTTCTGTTCATTTTATATATCTCTTCTTTTAATAATATATAATTTCCGGGTTCATCCTTAGTAAGTCAAATTCATCAATAAAATATTTACCCTCCATATGTTTCGGAAGTCTTATGGTTTTTAAATTTATACAATCTGACACAACATCATTACTTATATATTCTATACTGTTCGGAAATGTTATTGTCGCAAATCCTGTAGATTCCACACTTTTGGGAATTTCCACTGTCTCAAGCCCCTTTGATTCTGAAAAAACCAACCCTACTATCAGTTTTGTTCCGTCTTGAATTTTTACAAAACTGTCATTTCCTAAATGTTCCAACAATATGTTTTGTAAATATTTGCAATGATATTTATCCTGTTTCAAATATCTTTTATCAAAAAATCTCTACTTGAAAAGTTGTTCATATCAATTTCCTAAATACTCCTTTCTATTTCCTCTTAGCTGCTTTTGGCATCATATTTTTCGTCCGCTTCGGTATCTGATTCAATAAATACCCTTTCAATATAAATACCAATTCTTATCAAGAAGTACGGCTTCAACCTTATATTCTTTATTTTAAATAAAATATAAAAATATCTATTTTTATATCAGTTTTCTGTATTTTTTAGTAATTTCTTACTATTATACTATCATATACTAGTACATTTTTCAATATAATTTAATTACAACAGCCCAAAAAAATACCCTCAAAACCGTTAAAACTCCGGTTTTGAGGGTACTATGCCCTTTACGGGCTGAAATATTGAATTTTGATACTAAGTAAACCTTACGCTTTTCATTGCGTTAGTTATTATCAGTCTTCCCTTGACAGGAAGTTATAGCAAAGAGCTGCCAGTGCACCGCCTACTAAAGGAGCAAGTATGAATACCCATACCTGTGAAAGAGGGAGTGAACCGAAACCGCTCATAAGAGCCGGTCCGAAGCTTCTTGCAGGGTTTACCGATGTTCCTGTAAAAGGTATACCCATAATGTGAATAAGTGTAAGTGAAAGTCCGATTATAAGACCTGCAACGCTGCTGTTTTCAGGCTTTGAAGTAACTCCAAGGATTGCCAGAACAAATACAAATGTAAGTATAACCTCCACCAGGAATGCTATTCCTGCAGAGATACCCATCGCACTGGCCTCACCGAAACCGTTTGTTCCAAGTGCCTTATTTAAACCAGAAAAAAGGACCGCTCTCGGTCCTCTTATCTTTATAATACCTTACTTAAGAAGGTCTTCAATCTTTCATTTTTCGGATGTGTAAAGAATTCTTCAGGCGCATTTTCTTCCACAAATTCTCCCGAGTCAAGGAATACCACTCTGTTGGCAACTTCTCTTGCAAATCCCATCTCATGTGTTACCACTACCATGGTCATCTTCTGCTCTGCCAAGTCCTTCATAACCGAGAGTACCTCTCCAACCATCTCCGGGTCAAGTGCCGATGTCGGCTCGTCAAAGAGCATTACATCAGGCTTCATACAAAGCGCTCTCACTATCGCAACTCTTTGCTGTTGTCCTCCTGAAAGCTTTGAAGGATACTCATTTGCTCTGTCGGCCAGGCCTACTTTTTCAAGCAAACTCATGGCATATTCGGTTGCACTTTCTTCATCCACACCTTGAAGCTTCATCGGTGCTATAATGAGGTTTTTTAACACTGTCATATGTGGAAAGAGGTTGAACTGCTGGAACACCATGCCCATCTTCTGGCGGTGCAGGTCAATATTCACATCTTTTTTACATATATCCACACCTTCAAAGAGTATCTCTCCGCTGTCGGCCACCTCCAATTTGTTTAAGCATCTTAGGAATGTCGACTTTCCCGAACCTGACGGCCCTATAAGGCAGACCACATCGCCCTTATTGATATTGAGTGAAATATTTTTCAGGACTTCCTTTCCATGAAACTCTTTGGATAGATTTTTTACTTCTATAAGCTTATCACCTGCCACTTCTAGCCAACCTCCTTTCAAACAACTTCAACAAATAGGTAAAGAACATTACCATTATAAGATACAACAGCGCTACGGCTAAAAACGGCATCATCGCCGAATATGTCCTACTCCTTATAACGTCCCCAGCCTTGGTTAGATCCTCAAGAGCAATATAACCAGCTACAGATGTCTCCTTCATCAGCACAATAAACTCGTTTCCAAGTGTAGGAAGTACATTTTTGATAGCCTGCGGCATTATAATATTTACCATTGTCTGCGCGTAGCCAAAGCCAAGACTTCTGCCGGCTTCCATCTGTCCCTTAGGTATTGAATTGATACCCGAACGGAATATCTCGGCCTGATATGCTCCCGAGTTTATTCCGAAAGCCAGTATGGCTGCGATGCTTTTATCAATCCTTATGTAGCTGAATATAACAAAGTATATTATAAGCAACTGTACAACTACCGGAGTACCTCTGATTACTGTAAGGTAAACATTGCATATGAAGTTTAAAATCTTCAACTTCTTTGTATTCTCATATACATTCCTTACTATTGCTACACTAAAGCCAAGTACAAATCCGAGTATTACCGCAAAAAATGTAATCTTGAGTGTAACCAAAAGTCCTCTAAGCAGCGACATCCACCTGTCATCCGTTATAAAGTTTAAAACAAATTGCGCTTTTAATTCTTCAAACATATTACTCTGCCTTGATATATTTTGCAATAATGCTGTCTATTGTTCCATCAGCCTTAAGCTCTGAAAGCGCCTTATTAACTCCGTCAAGAAGCTCTTTGTTACCCTTTTTAACCGCTATAGCATAGTTCTCGTCGGCATATGCCTCATCCAAAACCTTAAGTCCGATGACTTCTTCTACAAACTTGTTTGCTACAGCACTGTCGATAACTACGGCATCAATCTTACCCTGGCTGAGTGCCTGTACTGCATCCATTCCCTTGTCATATCTCTCAACTGTCGCATCATTTACATCACTTGCAAGGATATCTCCTGTAGTACCTGTCTGTACACCTAGCTTCTTTCCTTCAAGATCTTTGGCTCCTGCTATAGTTGAGTCGTCCTTTACAATAATAAGCTGCTTTGATGTGGTATATGTATCTGAAAAGTCAACACTTTGCTTTCTCTCTTCCGTAGCTGAAATACCTGCAAGTCCGATATCCGCCTTACCTGATGTCACCTCAAGTATTACAGAATCAAATGCTATATCCTCAACCTTTACTTCAAGACCGAGTTTCTTTGCAATAGCGTCCGCTATATCCATATCAATACCTACAATCTTGTCTCCGTCATGGTACTCATAAGGTGGGAACTCCGCATTTGTAGCCACCAAAAGTTTACCTGCCTCTACAGTCTTTATCTGAGAAGCGTCCGCACTGCCGTCCGACTTTGAATCCGCTACACTTTCACTTGTCGCACTTGATTCATTTGCCTTGGTCTCCGTAGTCTTTGAACCGCCGCATGCCGCCAAACTTGCCGCCATAAGTCCTGCTAAAGCTATTGTTAATATCTTCTTCTTCATAATATCCTCCGATAAAATATTTTTATAATTCTGTCTTGCATAACTATACATCACTATTTATAATAATGCAAGAAAAAAATTCGATTTACACAAAAAAGACTCTAAATCCTGTAGCTTTATAATGTTAGAAAACTAATCATCATACTGTATACAAAATTAGAGTCTTCTTAGAGCCCTCATACCCGATAAATGCAATCTATCTATCAGCTATACTGCTAATGAAGTCAAGTATCTTTCCATCTCATCTACGGCACTTACCTCGTCATCGCCGTCTGCTGATATGTATACCTCTTTGCCATCACCAAACTTCAATGTCATCATGCCCATGATACTTTTTGCATTCACCTTCTTAGTACCACTTTCAACATAAATTCTGCTTTCAAACTGGCTGGCCACCTGTACTAGCATAGCTACCGGTTTGGTTTCAGTTTTTGCATCCATTGCAACCTTAACTGACTTCCTAACCATTTTCTCTCCTTACTTTTCCCTTAACTTGTCTGCGATACTTGAGAGCTTACGTAGCCTGTGATTCACCCCACTTTTTGTGAGCTGTGGTTCAATCATCTTGCCAAGTTCATCCAAAGAAGCATGAGGAGCTCTAAGTCTGGCATTGGCCACCTCCTCCAGATTTGATGTCAATTTATCAAGTCCCATCTTATCCTTAATAAGCTGTATATCCTCAAGTTGTGAAAGTGATGCCAAAACCGTCTTATTTATATTGGCGGCCTCGCAGTTCACTTTACGATTTACATCGTTTCGCATGCCTTTTAAGATTCGAATATTTTCGAATTTCATAAGTGATGTAGTTGCTTCCATCAGACCAAGTGCAAGTGAAATCTGTTCACTGTCCTTTACATATACTACATAGGACTTTTTTCTGGTTGTAATCTTCGGGTAAAGTGACAAATCCCCCATCAATTCCTTCATAAATAACGCATCTTCCATAGTGTTACAAACTATTTCAAGGTGATAACTCTTTTCAGGGTCTGTTATCGAACCCGCCGAAAGGAATGCTCCGCGAAGGAACGCCTTTTTACAACAGGAATTGATCAATACCGAATTACTGCCAAGTGACAGCCCGTCCACCGGCTCCTGATTTTTAAAAAGTTTTACAGCCTTAAGCACCTCTCTTGCACCTGTATCATCTATAATACTTACCGAATAAAGATGTTTGTGCTTGATGAGTGCACTATTGCTTATAACTACATCTGTATTTATATTAAATGTTTTTTTAACTAATGTAAAGTACTTTCTGGCAAGTCCTGAATGTTCCGTGGTTATTCTTAAAGACATTTCGTTAGTTTCAGATAACGAAACCGTACCGCTAAAGTATAAAATTGCCAAAATTTCTGCAAGTTTGCAATGTCTGACATCCGGAGTCACTCTTATAAGTTCATCTTTTACTTCTGAAGAAAATGTCATCTTTTTGCTACCTGTCGGCTATTCTTGAAATGTTCTTGCCCATATCTCTATGTTCAAGCCTCACTCCTATGCCATCTATGGTATCAAGTCGTCTCTTCAGAGCCGCCGCAATAGCTACGGAGCGGTGTTGTCCGCCTGTACAGCCTATACCTATTACCAATGCGCTCTTTCCTTCATCTATATACCTCGGTATCAAAAACTTTATCATATCGTCAAGTTTGTCAAGGAAAACTTCCGCATCTCCGTTTGAAAAGACATAGTCTGCGACACCATGCTCCTCTCCAGTCTTTAATCTGAGGTCCGGGTCGTAAAAAGGATTCGGCAAAAACCTTACATCAAATAAAAGGTCCGGGTCGTCCGGTATTCCATACATATATCCGAATGAAAGTACGGTCACAAAGAGATTGTTGAATGACTTGCCGTCTACATAGATTGCCCTAAGTTCCTGTTTCAGCTCCTTTGTAAGCATTCTTCCGGTATCCATTATTCTGTCCGCTTTTGCTCTTAAAAACGCAAGTCGCTGTCTTTCAAGATGTATACCGTCTATCAGTCTGCCGTCTGCCGCCAGCGGATGATTTCTTCTGGTCTCCTTATACCTTTTGATAAGTACCTCATCATCCGCCTCAAGGAAAAGGATCTCCATATTTATTTTCTTATGTTTCAGCTCATCTATTACGCCGTCAAGTCCGTCAAGTCCACTTCTGATATCAATTCCAAGAGCCACACCCTTCATTCCTCTTTCAGAATCAATGGTCAGCTCTACAAAATTTGAAACCAACTCTACAGGTAAATTGTCCACACAGTAATAACCGAAATCTTCAAACATCTTTAATGCAACAGTCTTACCTGAACCGGACATTCCTGTTACAATAATTATCTTCATATCAAATCATCCTTACTTCACATTCCAATTTTACACCGAACTTTTCATACACACTGTCTTTGACATGCTGTATCAAGTCCTTTACATCCTTTGATGTGGCGTTGTCGTAATTTATCACAAAACCGCAGTGCTTGCTTGATACCGCCGCACCTCCAAGTCTGAATCCTCTAAGACCCGCATCATCTATAAGCTTTCCTGCAAAATATCCTTCAGGTCTTTTGAAAGTGGAGCCTGCACTCGGATACTCAAGAGGCTGTTTTTCTTTTCTTCTGTTATTTAAGTCTATAACGGTCGCCTTTATCTTTTCTCTGTCTCCATATGCCAACTTAAGCCTTGCCGCCAGTACAATCTCTTTGTTTTCCAAGATATTACTTTTTCTGTAACCAAGCTCAAGCTCACATTTCTTTTTCCACTTGATACTTCCGTCAGAACATAAAACCTTTACTTCTGTCAGTACATGAGAAAGTTCGCCTCCGTATGCGCCTGCATTCATCACTATTGCACCGCCCAAAGTTCCCGGAATACCGCAGGCAAACTCAAAGCCGCTAAGCCCCGCTTCCATAGCATATGCGCTGACTTTTTCAAGTCCGAGTCCTGCTCCCGCCTCTATTATGTCTTTGTCGTGGCTTATATTATTATTAAGACAGACGGTAGAGATAATAACGCCGTCATATCCTCTATCATCCGCCAAAATATTGCTACCCTTTCCAAGGATATAATATTTCATATTTTCTTTTTTTATTATTTCCATACAAAGGCGCAACTCTTCCTCAGTGACGGGTTTCAAAAAGAATTTACATTCTCCGCCTACACGAAAGGTTGTATGTTCCTTTAACAGCTCCCCTTTTTTGCAATTTTTGCCAAGGATGCTTTCAAAATCCATAATTATCTCCACCGGTCATTTCAGTTTTTTCCGGCAATATTTGCCTGAACTCTGTTATAAAGTTCCTGTGCCGCATTATATCCCATCATCTTCTGTCTATGGTTTACAGCGGCAGTCTCTACAATAATTGCCAAGTTTCTTCCCGGTCTTACAGGCAATACATGACATACCACCTTGTTTCCGAGATATTCGATATAATTGTCCTCAAGACCCAGTCTGTCATAGTCTTTATTATGTACCCAGTCCTCAAGCTGTATAACAAGGTCTATGGACTGAGTATCCTTTACACTCAGTACACCGAAGAGTGCTTTGACATCTATGATACCTATTCCTCTAAGTTCAATAAAATGCTTTGTTATATCAGGTGCGGTTCCCACAAGTGTCTGCTGTGACACTTTCCTTATCTCCACAACATCATCAGATACAAGTCTGTGGCCTCTTTTTACAAGTTCAAGAGCCGCCTCGCTCTTACCGATACCACTGTCACCTGTGATAAGTACACCCTCTCCATATACGTCTACCAATACTCCGTGTATTGATATAACCGGAGCTAACTTCACATTCAGCCATCTTATAAGCTCGGCTGTAAGATATGTTGTGGACTGCTCGGTTCCAAGACATGGCACACCGTAGTGTAAGCAGTATGAGAGCATATCCTCATCCGGCTCTATACCTCTGGCATACAGTACACAAGGTACCTTATAAGACAATAATTTATCGTATGTCTTTTTCTTTGTTTCCTCATCAATTGTCTCTATATACGCATTTTCCACATTTCCAAGCACCTGCACTCTCTCACTGTCAAAGTGATCAAAAAAGCCTGCAAGCTGCAACGCAGGTCTGTTGATTTCCGGATGCTTTATTATTATAGACTCTGTATCTATTTCCGGTGTGTAGTTCTTTAGGTTTAACTCGGTAATAAGCTCCTTAATTGTTACATTTTCTCCCATGGTACCTCCTATCATTTTCCCCCTATAAAAAATTATCCCAAAAGCTCTAAAAGCTCTTCCTTTGAAATATTTGACAGTGACATTCCCTCTTCAAAGTTAAGTACTCTGTCAGCCAAATCCTTCTTTGACTCCTGTAGCTTGACTATTTTCTCTTCTATAGTGCCTTTTGCAATAAGTCTGTATACCGTTACCGTGTTTTTTTGTCCGATTCTGTGTGCTCTGTCTGTAGCCTGATTCTGTGCCGCAAAGTTCCACCAAGGGTCATAGTGAATAACTATATCCGCTCCGGTGAGATTAAGCCCTGTACCTCCTGCTTTAAGTGAAATCAGGAATACATTCGTATCATCACTATTGAATTTATTTACAAGTTGCAATCTCTTATCCTTAGGTGTGGAACCTGTAATCGTATAACTTGTAATCTTTTCTTCTTCAAATCTTTTGCCTATAATATCAAGCATTGAAGTAAACTGTGAGAACAAAAGTATCTTATGGCCGGCTTCAATACCGCTTTTTACCAAATCTATACAGGTTTCAAGCTTTGCGGACTCACCGACATAGTTCTCAAAGATAAGGCTCGGATCACAGCATATCTGTCTGAGCTTTGTAATCTCCGAGAGTACAATCATCTTTGCACTGTTGTAGTCTTTGTCACCAAGCAATATCTTCTTCAGATTGCTTAGCTCTCCGTCATATGCAAGCTGCTGCTTTTTATCAAATCTTGAAACTCTTATCTCCTCTATCTTATCAGGCAAATCAAGTGCCACCTCGGACTTAAGCCTTCTAAGAACAAAAGGTGCTATCATCTTTGATAAAATCTTTGCGCTGCTCTCATCACCTGTCTTTACTATATCATTCTCATACCTTGTTCTGAATGCATTATAGCTGTATAAAAATCCCGGCATGATATAGTCAAATATACTCCACAGCTCACTCAGTCTGTTCTCAATAGGCGTTCCGGTCAGTGCAAACTTCACATCCGCCTTGACAGCCTTTACAGCCTTTGCCACACCTGTATTTTGGTTTTTTATAAACTGTGCCTCATCTATTATCTGATGTGAAAACTTCATATCATGATAAAGGCTTATATCTCTTCGCAGTGTGTCATATGAACTGATATATATGTCCACATCCTCACTCTCTTCAAGGTACTTTTGCCTTTCTTCTTTTCCTGCGGCAAGCACGGACACTTTAAGAAGGTTCTCTTTATCGAACTTTGATATCTCCTCACTCCAATTATATACTAAAGAAGCCGGACATACTATAAGAGCTTTATCCAATCTGTCATTTTGTTTTGCGTCTATCAAAAGTGATATGATCTGTAAGGTCTTTCCAAGTCCCATATCATCCGCCAGTATACCGCCGAATCCAAGTTCTTCTACAGAGCGAAGCCACTTAAAGCCTTCTTTTTGATATCCTCTGAGTATATGTATAACTTCGGCAGGAGGTGTAAAGTCTATAGATTTTATACCGTCAAACTTATTTATAAGCTTTACAAAGCTGCTGTCTCTTTTTTCAACAAGCTCATTGTGCTCCTTCATCATCTCGTCAATGTAGATTGAACGATAAAGCGGTACACTTAGGGCTCCGGCTCTCAAATCCTTTGCGGAAATATCAAGTACATTTAACATCTCGTCAAAGCTGTCCATATATTCGGAGTCCATATTTATAAAGGCACCGTTTTTTAACCTGTAGTACTTTTTCTTCTTTCTGTAACTTGATACTATATCCGCCAGCTCTTCAGGGCTCATATCTTCCGAGAGCAACTCAAGTTGTAAAAGATTTGATTTTACTGAAACGCCGATACTTGCAGACGGTCTTTTATAGACTCTTACATCATTAAAGCCGTCACTTCCAAGTACTCTTCCGTATTTGTTCAAAACATCAATGCCCGATACTTTCAGTTCATAAAGTTCATCTTCGGTTTTTGTCAAAAGACAGCCGTTTATTGAATCGTCAGGCATAAATCTTTTTAAAACTTCTACCGCCCTGTTCTCCTGTTTTGCATCCCTTAACAGTTCCTCTTCGGTAGTTTCAAGTATTTTTCCTGAAAGTATATCCACTCTTCCGCCGCTGTAGCTTGCCTCAACCTTTCCCAGAGCATTGCCGTCTTCCATATCCAGATAGAATGTAATATTCGCTTCTTCAGGCACATACTCTATCGCCTCAGGCGCTTCATCTTCTATAATCGCACTGTCTTTTATAATCGGCAACACCTTAGAGTAAAATCTACCTATATTTTTTCTTCCTATCTTTACATTCTGATATCCGAAATCCGAAATTCTCAAAGCTTTTATCAAATCCAATGTCTTAGTGTCACATCTGCTCAGATATTCGTCATCAATACAGTAGACATAATTGTTCGTTTTGATAAATCTCGGAAAGTCCAACTTTAAATTTATTCCTCCGAAATGCTCGTCGTTATATATCGGAGTTATCTTTATCTTTATCTTTTCGTTGTACTCTCTGAACTCAATCTCCGAAGTGACATTCTTTCTGCCTGCCTCTTCTTTTATATATTCGAATTTCTTTCCTACAAGTAAATCAAATATCTCATCCGTATTTGAGGCGTCCATCTTTATCCTTGAGACATTCAGTTTTGTCTTTGTATAGTCCAAAAGCTTATAACTTACAGCCATTTCTCTTTCAATCATGGTCTCTATAAGCTTCACATACTTTAAGCTCTCTTCATCAAATACCGAATATGACAATCTGACACTGTCATTTTTTCCAAGCGGATAAACTTCATTTCCCTTTATGGCATCCACAAAATTTACATAGTTTTTTATCATCAGAAGCTTCTTTTTTCCGATTCTGAATTGGATAAACAATCCGTTTCCGTTTACATAATCTGAAAGTATCAGCCTTGGAACCAACTTTATGCTGCCCTCTTCACTTTCTTCATTGTCATAGTATGAAAGAAAAGAATCTCCGAAGTAATTGGTCTCATCTCCCAGCTCATGGCTGTCAAGATATGCATTCAATAAAAAGACTGTAGCCACCACATGCTCACAGTTTTTACTTTCATTGCCGAAATACATACTGATCCTGTTCTTGTTAATGCATCTGCTGCAATTACAGCCTGCATAGGTAAGCTTATCTCTTTCAAATTCTATACTTACGTCACATTTATCCGATTCCACCCGTGCCCTTGCAACACCGCGCACTCCGGTATCCTGTTGAAACAGATAACTGTAGGTTATATCAAAAGCTCTGTTATTTTCTTCTACGCTCTCAAGCTTTACCAGACCCTTTTTTATCAGTTCTTTAGCTCTTTTTGCGGTATCCGTAGTCATAGAAAGGCTATCTATAATAGCCTCTCCGTTGAAGTATTTATAAATAGCCTTTTTATCCTTGTTTTTTGAGGCGGATATCATATCCGCCTTTATCTTTTTTACAGTCTCACTCTCATTTTTTAAATCAACGGCTTTTTTAAGCCCTTCAAAGGGATTAAACCTCATCTTTATTCCTCACTCTTAAGTATATCCACAGCCGTACTAAGCTGATTGTCGGAATCGCTTCCAATCACCGCACCCTCATTCAAATCCACGTCTACATCAGGTTTTATTCCAACTTTATGTAAATCATATCCTGAAGGCGGATAGTAATGCTGTGTAGTAATCTTTATCGCGGTACCGTCACCAAGCGGAAGTACATTTTGAACAATACCTTTTCCGAATGTTGTCTTTCCTACTACCTTACCCCACTTGAAATCCTTGAATGTGGCTGTAAATACCTCAGATGCGGAAGCCGAATTCTCATTTACAAGTACAACCATAGGAATCTTCAGTTCGCCCGGATCTTTTGCATAGTATTCTTCCCTGTTTCCGTTTTTATCCTCCGTATAAAGTACCAATCCCCCCGGCAAGATATAGTCACGCATATCTACAACCTGGTCAAGCAGTCCTCCCGGATTGCCTCGAAGGTCCACTATCAGTTTTTTCATTCCCTGTGACTTAAGCGACTCTATATTTGATTTGAACTGCTCTGATGTAACCGCGTCAAACTGGCTTACTGCAACATAGCCTATTCCGTCACCAAGCATCTTTGAGGACACCGTCTGCACCTCGATAGACCTTCTTGTAAGGTTTAAGTCCACCTGTTTTTTGTCGTCACCTCTGATAACGGTCATAGTGAAGCTTGAGCCTTCCACACCTCTTATCTTTGTCTTTACCAATACATCAAGGTCCGTACCTGTAACTTCTTCACCGTCTATTTTGTATATTATATCTCCCGGTAGCAGTCCGCCTTCTTTTGCAGGGCTGTTATCAAATACATTCACTATTGTAATAATCTTTGTTTTCGGATTCTGTGAAACCGTGGCACCTATACCCGAGTATTTACCCTCTGTATCCTCATTAAGTGCCTTATACTCTTCTTTTGTGTAATATACGGTATACGGATCGTCAAGTCCGTTCATCATTCCTGCATATATACCGTCTTCCACCTTTGTCATATCCTCATCAAAGAGAAA
>CAUQKD010000024.1:0-16064 GCA_963518365.1 uncultured Lachnoanaerobaculum sp.
GCTCCTATTTCTATTATTTCAAAGGGAAGATCTTTGTTGCTGTATTCTCTGCCGTTCGGACTTTGATTCCACTCCAAATCCAGTACTATATAACTGTCCATATCCGCCTTTCCAAAAAAAGCACATCCGAAGATGTGCTTAGATTTTACTCACTTTTCTCATTTTTTATAATAGCATCTTTTCTCATCGGAATACGACAATTCTTGTTATTTCCGAACTCAACTATTACAGTATCATCTGTAATATCAATCAAGACGCCATAAAAACCTGCTGAAGTCTCTACAGTATCACCGACTTCAAGACTTGCAAAAAGTTCAGCCTGTTTAGCCTTTTCCTTCTTATTAGGTCTATAAGCCATAAAGTAAAAAATTGCTGCAATGAACACAACATACATCGCAAAAGCACCTACTCCAAAACCTCCACCTGCATTTGCTGCCGCTAAAATATTCATAATTCTCCTCTTTAACCCTCAAGCATTGTTCTTATTTTATTATTTTTATATTCTGTATATCTGCCTTCGCGTATAGCTGTGCGAATCTCACTCATCATTGTATTATAGAAATAAAGATTGTGCAATACACAAAGACGCATACCAAGCATTTCATTTGCTTTCAAAAGATGCCTGATATAACCTCTTGAATAGGATCTGCAAGCAGGACAAGTGCATCCCTCTTCTATAGGTCTCTTATCTAACTCAAACTTCTTATTAAAAAGATTCAGCTTTCCGTGATTTGTGTATACATGGCCGTGCCTGCCGTTTCTGCTCGGGTATACACAGTCAAAAAAGTCCACTCCTCTTTCCACAGCCTCAAGAATATTTATAGGAGTTCCTACGCCCATAAGATATGTAGGCTTGTTCTGTGGCAAATGTTCTACAGTAACATCCAAGATATGATACATCTCCTCATGACTTTCACCTACCGCCAGACCGCCTATAGCATAGCCGTCAAGATCCATGTCGCTTATCTCCTTGGCGTGTGCAATCCTTACATCGTCAAGGATTCCGCCCTGATTGATAGCAAATAAAAGCTGCTCTTTGTTAATCGTATCCTCCAAAGAGTTCAGTCTTTCCATCTCCGTCTTACACCTTTGCAGCCACCTTGTAGTGCGGGCTACTGAAGCTTCTATATACTTTCTTTCGGCAAGTGCCGAAGGACATTCATCAAATGCCATAGCTATAGTGGAACCCAGGTTTGACTGTATCTGCATACTCTCCTCAGGTCCCATAAAAATCTTTCTGCCGTCTATATGTGAATTGAAGTTTACTCCTTCTTCCTTAATTTTTCTCAGTTTTGCAAGTGAGAACACCTGAAAGCCGCCCGAATCCGTAAGTATCGGTCTGTCCCAGTGCATAAACTCATGCAAACCGCCGAATTCTTTAATAAGCTTATCACCTGTCCTTACGTGCAGGTGATAAGTATTTGAAAGCTCCACCTGACAACCTATTTCCTTAAGGTCGTCGGTGGATACGGCACCCTTTATGGCCGCCACGGTACCTACATTCATAAAGAGCGGAGTCTCTACAGTACCGTGGACCGTCTCCATAGTGGCACTTTTAGCTTTTTTGTCCAAAGCCTTTATCTCATATTTCATAAAATACCTAAACTACAGCACCGTTGCTGTCTTTATTTATTTCGACTTTTTTAGTCTTTTTCTTCTTCTTTGCATTCTCAGCCTTCTTCTCTTCTATCTTCTTGTCAAACTTATTGCTAAGTATATACCAGAAGACACTTGATAAGAATACTGAAGAATATGTACCTGCAACTATTCCGACCATAATCGGCAATGCAAACTCTCTGATTGAAGAAACTCCCATAAGGAACAGTATGAATATAGTTATAAATGTTGTAAGTGAAGAATAAATACTTCTTGTAAGTGTCTCAGTAACACTTATGTTGATAAGTTCTTCCTTAGAAGTTGACCTAGGCAAGATAGCCTTATTCTCTCTTATTCTGTCAAATATAACTATGGTTGCATTTATTGAGTATCCGAGGATTGTAAGTATACATGCGATAAATGTGGAACCTACACTCCAGCGGAATATTGCATAACAAGCTATAACTACAAACACGTCATGTAAAAGTGCAAGTATTGAACCTGCTGCAAAGCTGAAGTCTCTGAATCTTACCCAGATATAGATAAGCATAAGGATTGTCGCAAGCACTGTTGCCACTACAGCATCCTTTTTCATCTCTGAACTTACCGCACCTGATATTGACTCTGCAGTAATCTTTTCGGCATCTACACCGAACTTGTCTGCAAGTGCTTTATTTAACTTCTCTCTTTCATCAAGTGAAAGTGATCTTGTCTTTATAATTACCTGATTTGTACCCTGTACCTTCTGAGTCTGAGTTCCGGCCTCACCGGTTACAGATTCAACTACAGGTACGATATCCTTTGAAATCTCTTCAAGGCTGTAATCCTTATCAAATGTAACATTTGTTGATGTACCGCCCTTAAAGTCAAGTCCGTAGTTGAAGAATCCGCCGATCTTCGACTTGTTAATTCCTGCAAATATTACTCCTATTATAAGTATGGCAGCTGCAATACTTAGAGTAATCTTTCTCTTTCCGACAAAATCTATCGGTTCTCTCTTCGGCTTCTTGCCGTAGAACTTCGCATCGTCAAGACCTACATTATAGAAAGCCTTAAGTATAAACTTTGTAACAAAGAGTGCTGTAAACATTGAAAGGATAATACCCAGTGCAAGTGTCTGCGCAAATCCCTTTACAGTACCTGAACCGCGAATATAAAGTACAGCCGCAGCTATAAGTGTTGTAACATTACCGTCAATGATTGCTGAAAGAGCCTTTTTAAATCCTGAGTTGATGGACTCATATACACTCTTTCCAAGTGCAATCTCTTCTTTTATTCTTGTAAAGATAATAACATTGGCATCCACCGCCATACCGATTGACAGTATAATACCCGCTATACCCGGAAGCGTCAGCGTAATCTCAAAAGCCGACAACAAAAGAACTTCAAGTATGATATAAAGTGCAAGCGCAAGTACGGATGCCGCACCCGGAAGTAAGAATACTCCGATCATGAATGCCGCCAAAACCACAAATCCGACTACTGCAGCTTTCATACTTGTAGATATAGCTGTCTGTCCGAGCTTTGCTCCTACGACATTACTTCTAAGCTCTTCAAGCTCAAGTGAAAGTGAACCTATACGAATGGTAGATGCAAGATTCTTTGCTTCATCATATGAAGTCATACCTGTAATCTGTGCACTGCCGCCTGTAATTGCCGTCTGAACTGTAGGGTTTGAATACACTACATTGTCATAGACAATTGCAATTCTCTGACCGATAAGCTTTGCTGTAGCCTCTGCAAAAGCCTTTGATCCTTCATCTGTAAATGTAAGTGATACAACATACTCGCTCTTACCGTTGTTATCTACGATACCAGCTTTGGCTGTTGCCACCTGATCGCCTGTAAGTACCGTATTTCCCTGCGGATCCAAAAATACCAATGAACCCGGTTTTCCAAGTTCATTCAAGATAGCGTTGGCATCCGATACACCCGGAATATCAATATTTATTCTGTTTGTTCCCTCTCTGTAAACCTCAGCCTCCGTTGAGTAGTTTTGAACTCTCTGCTGTAATTTATAGATGGTATCAGCCATATCCTAATCGGAAGTGTTTTTCTCAAATTTTTGATAAGTTATACTTACACCGCCTGCCAAGTCGAGTCCGAGTTTAATCTTTCCCATACCGAACTTGGAAGCTTTGCCGCTCTCATCCTTCTTCTCGTCAGACCTTTTCTCATCAGCTTTACTCTCATTTGCGCTCTCTGATTCTTTGCCCGACTCAGCTTGTGAACTCTCGGTATTTGCCTTGGTTTCACCTGCCGACGAACTTTCATCGGCTTTAGTGCTCTCACCGCTTGATGCACTCTTCTTGCTCTCTCCCGCTGCAGAAGACTCTGCGCTTGTTATAGCAGTTTCTTCAGCAGTATGTGTCACCTTGGTCACATTACTGTGTTTTCCGCTTTGCAAAACATTGAAAGCCAGAAAACCTAAAAATGCCAAAACTACAAATGTGATAAAGAGAGAGGTTAAGCCCTTTTGCTTATTGTCCTTCATTATCTTCTCCTATTTTACCCAGCTAACGCTGCTTTTATCATTATTGCACATTCAATTCTCTTTTTTTGAAGTTCGCAACCGATATCATAAGTATCTGTAATAGATCCGTGGAAGCTGTATGAATTTGCAGCACAGCCGCCACTGCAATAAAATCTTGCATAACAATCTTTACACTTAGGTTTGGCGTAAACATTGCAAAGCTTAAACTCATTGCTGATGTCTTTTCTTTTAAGACCGTCAAACACATTTCCAAGTAAGAACTCATCCTTACCTACAAACTGATGACATGGATATAAATCTCCCCAAGGTGTTACCGCCAGATACTCCGTACCTGAGCCGCAACCTGAAAGCCTTTTTGCGACACATGGTCCTTGAGTCAAATCTATATTGAAGTGAAAGAAATTAAAGCCTCTTCCTTCCTTCTTTCTCTTTATATACTCTACCGCAAGCTTATCATATTCTTCCATAATCTTTGGAATATCTTCAGCTTTGATAGCGTAGGTTTCACTCTCTTCGCCTACTACAGGCTCCATACTTGTCTGCTTAAAGCCTAGGTCTGCAAAGTGAATGACATCCTTTGAAAACTCAAGATTATTTCTTGTAAAAGTACCCCTTATATAATAATCCTTGGTTCCTCTGCTCTTTGCAAACTTTACAAACTTAGGAACTATAGTATCATAGCTTCCCTTGCCGCCTCTGGTCGGACGCATGGCATCATTTACTTCTTTTCTGCCGTCAAGACTGAGTACTACATTTGACATCTCTTTATTGCAAAAATCCATGATTTCGTCATTCAAAAGCATACCGTTTGTAGTTATTGTGAATCTGAATTTTTTATTGTTCGGCTCCTCAAGGCTTCTTCCGTACTTTACAAGGTCTTTTACAACCTGCCAGTTCATAAGCGGCTCACCGCCGAAGAAATCCACTTCAAGATTCTTTCTGTTGCCTGAATTTGCAACAAGGAAATCCAGCGCTCTTTTACCTACATCATAACTCATCAAAGCTCTTCGGCCGTGGTACTCACCTTCTTCTGCAAAGCAGTACTTACATGCCAGATTGCAATCGTGAGCAATATGAAGACAAAGTGCCTTTACTACAGTCTCTCTCTCTTTGAAATCATTGATATACAGCTCATAGGTATCCTTTGTATAGAGCTCCTCGGCATCTATAAGCTCCTGTATATCGGCTACAGCCTCATCTATCTCTTTTTCGCTGTATTTATAAATAAGAGCATCTTTTATCTTGGCTTTTGTCTCATCATTAAGCCTTATGGGTGCTTCTATTTCACCTATAAGTTTCTCTCCGACAGCCATTGCATCATACATCAGCTCATCCACTACGTGGACCGAACCTGAATTGACATCCAACACTATATTATATCCGTTATTCTTATACTGGTGTAACAAATTATTCCTCTTTCTATTACAAAGCAAATAGTACAACGCGAAAATCCCCCTTAACAGTCAATGACCGCAAAGGGGGTTTGATACAAGCGTCTTATCTGTTAGGGTTTTCACAGCCCTGGTTTCCAACTGTACAAGATGTCTTGCAAGCTGACTGACAAGAAGTCTGGCACTCACCACAACCACCACGCTTTAAGCTCTCTTTAAGAGTTTTCTCATTTAAAGTAACAACATGCTTCATAAACATTCTCCTTCTATGTCGATAACCGACAACAAGCTTTATGCGAAATTATTTTAGCATAGTTGTATAGCTTTTTCAATAAATATATTTTTCTTAAAAAGGGTAACTGCAAAATTTTATGCTTCGTCACCTTTTTTACGCTTCTTATATACTAAAACAACGCCGAATCCGAGTGACAATCCGAGTAAGACTGCCGCCCAAGGAAGTAGAGAAATTGAAGATAATTTCACATTCGGAACCTTTATTTCAAAGTTCACCGTCTCAATATCACTTAAATTTCCTGCCTTATCCTTTGCCTGTACCTTAAGGGTGTGACTTCCCTTGGTATCTGCAACAAATTCAACCTTACCGTTATTTATCTTATACTCGCTATCTGATAAAAGCTTATCGTCAAGCCAAACGGATGATATCTCATCGCCCGGCAGTTCGGTGCTTAAAATAATATTTACACTTCCCTCATAGCTTTCACCTTCTTTGACTCCGTTTATTATACATACCGGTTTTGTAGCATCATAGATAACTTCTACAGGCTTCATCAAAGACTTGTTACCTGCCGTATCGCTGACCTCAAGGTTGAATACATACTTGCCGTCTTTATTTATAGGGTTTAAGAACTTAAGTTCACCACCTACAAACTCATAAGGTTCGTCCATACCGTTTATAGTAGCTGAAACAATAGAGATTTCATCAGTGTTCCAAACCTCTATACTTGGTGTAAAAGGCTTATTTGTATATGCACCTACAAGCTCTTCCGGTTTAAACTTAAATGTCGCACCGTTTTTATTCACTGAGAAATTGACTTTCTTTTCTGTAACATTTCCCGCCATATCATATATGGTTACGGTAAGTACATAGTTGTCGTCAATATATACAGGGTCAAGATTGAGAATATATCCGCTGCCCTGTTTCTTTGCCTTATATAAAAGTTCTCTTACCTTTCCGTCAGCAACGGATGTCAGAGTGATCTTTGATCTCGACAAATCAATGTTTACATCACTGTATTTTACTACAGGTGAAACAGTTCTTGCATTTGCCGTCAAATCCTCTACGCCGGTTATGGTGATATACGGTGCTGTGGAA
Source organism: uncultured Lachnoanaerobaculum sp. (assembly GCA_963518365.1). Lineage (GTDB taxonomy): Bacteria > Bacillota > Clostridia > Lachnospirales > Lachnospiraceae > Lachnoanaerobaculum. Next base: position 6,815 of record CAUQKD010000024.1, read on the forward strand.
TCCACATTCACTTTTTGCTCAAACTTTACTTTATCATCCTGTGACTTTGCATTATTCTTTACAACCGAAATTCTGTATTCTCCGTCATCATCAAATAAAATATTCGCCTTGTGATTGCCGCCTTCCTGACTCCAGGAATATCTTGCATTTGACAATACTTCCTTTCCGCCTACATTCTTATATACAAGCACTGAATAATTATCGGCATTGAAATTGTCATCGCTTACATTTACAGATGTGGACTTGGTATTAAGGAAGCCGTTATTTTGGCTGCTTTCATTGTGTATACTCACTCTCGGCTTTACACTGCTGTAGACGCTATGTCCGATTCCGTTACCCATAGGTGTAAATACTCTATCACTTTGTACGCTATTTGCATTGTTTTGTACATTGTTTTCGACTGTATTTGCACTCTGTGTATTACCGCTTTGTAGATTGTCACTTCGTGTTTCACTACCCTGAGTATTTGAAGAATTTTGTACCCTCACATTTGTACTTTGAGTTGTATTGGTTCTTTCACTTGTTGATGACACATTGGTTCTTACATTTGATGAACCCATAGAGTGATTGGTGCTCTGTGTACTGATATCAGTTCTACCGGTTTCACTATCACCTCTCCTGCTTCCTGTGCTTTCAGCATTGTTTGATACTTCACCTACAGTATTATTCTCTGCCCTTGTAGCCGGTCTGCTCTCTTCGGTAGACAATGTAATTCTCGGAACTTCATTAGGAATACTCTCAGGTACTTCCTCAACTGGCGGCTGTACTGCCAAGAAGAAAATCTGATTTTTATTGCCGTTTTTTGATACAAACTGCTTCATACCGTCACTGATAACATTCAATCTGCCTCTTCTTGCAATATTTACCGTACTGCCGATACCGAATAATACATTGCTTCTGTAGATTGTGATATTTGCATTTGCACTTTCTTCATTTGTAAGAGGTGAAAATCCGCTTCTTATCACAATATCCGTTCTTTGTGAATTTGCACTTGTAGCAAGTGAAGGTGTTGCAACGGATGATGTTGCAAGTGTCGGAGGATTTGATACGTCATAGTCTTCAATATCAAGGTGTCCGCCGTTCATTATCACCTTTTTTACATTATCAAAAGAGTTCTCTATAAGTACAGGACTCCAATTGGAATAGCTCTCATCATTTGTATCTCCAAGGTCTCTAGGTGTAGGCATTGTTATAGTGCCGTCACTGTCTAAAAATGATGAAATATTTCTTATATGATAACCGTTTGTATCTCTAAAAATCAACGCTATTACCGTATTTGAAGGAGTAGCCATTGAATCAAAACTAAAAGATCTAAAAATAATTTGTATCATAAAGCAAATACAAACGATTACCGCCATCACCTTCCTACTTCTAACATTCATAAAACTATCTACCCCCTGCTATTAAATTTATTTCTTCAATAATTTCAAAATCGATATCTTTTTTGATATCTTTTAATTCCTGACCGTGATAATTTTCCAAAAGAACAGTCTCTGTGATTTCTTTATGCTTATTTTGCACACTGTAATCGTTTATTTTTCTCACCGCTTTGCCTGCAAACAGTCTGCCTGAGCCTGTCTTTCTGAGAGGCATTGTCTTATTTTGCATACCGGCATCCACAGACCATCTCTTCTTTGAACCGTAGTTTATGATATCTTTGAACGCCTTTCTTATACCAAGCTTAAACCAGATGATAAAGCTTATTATAAAAGTTATGCTCCCTGTAAAAATTCCGCCGTAATATAATATTCTATGCATCAGATGCCTCCGACATTTTGTAATTTATTCTTCAATGAAACAAAATTTGAATTTGACTCTATATCAGGCAAAACACTTGCTTTTTTGTATACTTCCACAGAAGAATTCACATCCTTCATATCTATAAGTAACATCGTGGAAAGACTTATATAAGCTGTAGCATCATCCGGATATTTTTTTATTATATCCTTGTATTTATCCGCCGCCCTGTTATATTCTCCAAGAGTTCTATAGATATCTCCTATCCTGTTTTCAAACAGAATCGACTGTGTATTTGTAGCAAATATCAGGTATTGATCGTAGTATGTGACAGCTTCATACAGATCTTCTTTTGCTCTTTTATCCTGCAAATCAATATTTGCTCTTCTGTAGTATGCATCAGCCAATCCGAAGTATACTTCCGGCAAATACTTTTCCTTTATTTCACTTTCTATATAAGGACTTTTCAATATCTCATTTGCCTTATCCAAAAGTTCAATAGATTTGTCAAAAGGCTTTTCACCCGACTTTTGTATAGTATAGGCATTTGCTCTGTATATCTTTGATAATGTGGTATATATTTCTACCTTTTCCTCCTCCTTTACCCCCGTATTCAAATACTCATCAATATTGTTCATATCCCTAACTATCGTTTCACTGTCACTGCCTATCTCCGACAGAGCTCTTGAAAGTGAAGAATAATACTTGGCCTGCGGGTATTTTTTTGTGTCCACCTTATCAAAATATCTTGCAGCAGTGCCGTAATCCACATCAAAGTCGGCATCTTTACTGTTCCCAAGAAAATATATCTGTCCCATTTTCATCATTATGTCATCATTTTTTTCAAGTTCTCCTTTCCCTGATGCAATCATTGAGGAAAGCACCCTAAGTCCGTTTCCGGTTTGTCCGCTTTCACAGTAATAATCAAGCATCCTTATATATGCCTCTGTTTTTTGTGGTGCTATATTTACGGCATCGTTTAAAAGTTTTAAAACTCTGCCGTCAATATCATTTTTATTTTTATCAGAAGCTATAGTCAATGTAGCTTCAGATAAATAATTGTTATAGACTTTTGATATTTCTCTTTTCTCCATTCCGTTTGCCGCCATAGCTACAAAAAAACTTGAAGCGGAAATCGTAATTGTAGCTGCAAAAAGAAATATCTTCTTTTTTTGTCTCTTTATATATGAATTGTCAAGATCTTTGTAATGCTTAAGTGCATACGCCATCTCTTTGCAGTTTTCAAATCTTCTTTCAGGGTCTTTTCTTGTGGCTCTAAGTATTATCTTTTCAAGTCCGTCCGAAAGTCTCTCATCCCATTTTCTGATAGGATAAAGCTCATACGGAGGCTCTGACGGATTCACACCTGTCAGAAGATGATACATAGTCGCACCGAGATTGTATATATCGGTCCTTGCATCCGTCTGCCTCAGATTTTCACCTGCAAACTGCTCAGGGGCGGCATATCCGATAGTTCCAAGACAGGTGGTATCTGAAATACTGTCATAGTTATATCTTCTTGCCGTTCCGAAATCTATCAAAGTTATCTTGCCGTCAGGCTTTAAAATTATATTTGAAGGCTTAAGATCTCTGTATATTATCGGAGGATTTTGCGAATGCAGATAGTCAAGTACATCACATAATTGAATTGCATACTCTACCACACTCGCTTCATCAATAGTACCTTTTTCTGATAAAATATCGGATAATGCTCTGCCTTCCACATAGTCCATTACAATTATTATTGTATCTTCATTTTCAATTATATCCGCAATACTTGGCAGGTATGGGTGCTTAAGCTCTTTTAGGAGATTTGTTTCGGTTATAAGACTCTGTCTCATCACCTCACAATTTTTGTTCTTTTCCTTTCTCATCTCCTTTATAGCCCACTGTTTATTGGCTTTTTCGTTCATAGCCAGATAAACAATGCTCATACCGCCCTGTCCGATTTTATTTAAAATCTTATATTTACCGTCTAAAAGGCTGCCAATCTCCAACATATCTCACCTACTTTACCTTTATCAAAGCTGCAGAAATATTATCCTGCTCTCTCCTTTTAAGATTTAAGTCTATCAACGCTCTCAGTCTTTCATTAAGCTTTGAATTATCATATCCTTTAATTGCCTTTAGGATTTCCTTTTCGCTTATCTCATGTCTGAAGCCGTCACTGCAAAGTAATAATATATCTCCGCTTCTTACCTCTCCGCAAAAGATATCCGGATTTACATCCTTAGTTGCACCTATACATTGTAAAAGTACATTCCTTCTTGGATCGCTTTTTGCATCCTTTATACTAAGTTTTCCCTCCGCTATCTCTCTTGCGATAACAGTGTGGTCGTTTGTCAGCTGTACCATACCTTTTTCCGATATCTTATAAAGTCTGGTATCGCCTACATGGCAGACAAAAAACTTATTATCCACCAAAAGTATCGCAGTTATGGTGGTCCCGAGATATATACCGTGCTCTTTACCATAGTAGAGCAGCCCTTCATTTTCTGAGCTTAGTATGTTTATAAAATCCGTTCTCATTTGACTTTCATTCCAAACATCACTATACCTGCTGTACTGATATAAAAACCAGTCCGAAACCGCTTCAACTATACTTTTACTTGCAAATTCACCACAGGACAGTCCCCCCATACCGTCACAAATGACCCCGAGACAAACTTCTCTGCCTTTAAACTTTGCTCTTTTTAGGATAATACTGTCTTGATTACAATTTTTCTTTAAACCTACCTCAGTCTGTGCCGCCAAAAAATAATTCATATCTTATCCTATGTGAAATTCAAACTCTTCATTTGCCAAGCTTATTACATCATTATCCCAAAGTTCCACTTCCAAACTCGGTGATACCTTCTCACCGTTCACTCTGGTAAAGTTAAGTGACCTTAAATCTCTGATAAAATATGCTCCGTCCTTTTGAATTATTTCCGCATGGTTTCTTCCGACCGAAGAATTGTCATCTATACAAAAGTCCACATAATTTTTTTCTCTTCCGATTCTGAAGTCGGATTTATCTATCACTATCTTTTCACCTGTTCTTCTCCATATCAAGAATGAATTTATAATATTAGGTGAAAATCCCAGCAATGTGGTCTCACCGATATTTGAAGGATTTTGTAGTACTGTGGTCTCACCGTATGTAGCCTTAGGAACCTGTTTTACACTCTCAATCGGCTTATTTTCCTTCTCCTTCTTTTTGCCAAACAGTGAGAATTTCTTTTTCTCTTTCTTGCTTTGGCTTCCTACATTCAACGGTTCTTCTCTGCCCGGAATCAAAAGATTGTTGTTATTACTTCTCTCAAATCCGGATTCATTTGAAGCCTGTGCTTCCTTTTGTTTACCGAGACCGAACAATCCCTTTTTCTTTTCAACCTTTTGCGGCTGCTTATCAAAACTTGCAGCCTGCACTGCGACATTTGAAATTGATATATTTTTATATGAGTTTTCATTATTTTCAAAATTGGTATTTGATTGATATTGCCTTTTCTGTAGCGGTTTTGAAATATTTTCTTCTATATTATATACCTTCCTGTCGGCAAGCCTTTTTTTCTCCGTGAACTCATCACTTCTTTCATCTTTTCTTATAATCGGCTTTTCAATATATCTTTTTTGCTTCAGTACATCAAGCATATTCAAAAAATTGTCATAGGAGAAATTCTCTTCTTGTGAAAGTTGCTTGGTTATGTCGGATGCAAAATATGCCGCCTTTTCATTATTTACCATCATATCAAGTAAGAGATTTTTTAAAAACGAATTCAAGCTGATGTTGTTTCTTCTATTATATATAGGTAATAAAATCAGACTTATATTATTGCCTTCCACAAATATATAATCATTATCAAATATTACCTGATCTTCCAAAAGCATATACTCTTCTATACGACTGATACCTTTACAAATATTTTCAAATATCGCCAAAAGCTCTTCTTTTGTAAGTTCCTCCGTTATATATTCATTCAGACTCTTTGACTTTCCGACTTGATACTTAAGCTGTGTTTTTGTATCATTTGTTATCATGTCTACAGGAAATAAAGCCTCAATATCATTGTTTTTCATCATTCCGATACTTACATTGTCAAGCTTTTCATTTTCATCAATTTCATATATAAGCTCAATACCTTTGTCGGTTGTATTTTTCTTAAACATATATGCCTCCTATCTCAAATTATCCAAAAAAGAAACCTGCCTCAACACATCTGTCAAATCATCACTTGCATTATATCTTTTTACAAATTCTTTTACGGAAAGGTCTGCCGGTATTGATACGGCATTTACATCTTTTACCTTATTGCAGATAATGGTTATTTTATTTGTTATATCAATATTTCCGCCGTTTTCAAGCAGCTGCAATGCTCTGTTCAAATCCGACATCTTCTTCATACCTATGGCACTCTCTTCAAATACAAGGATTATCTTATGTGCAAGCTTGGAGTACAGTTTCAATCTGCTTCCCATGCACAGGTCGCTGTCTATAATTATATGTCTGTATTTGCCCATTCCCTGTAATTCTCTTATCAAAAGTTCGATATTTTCATCATTCATCTCAAGCATATCAAGGGCAATTCTCGCCTCATTAAAGAAATCAAGACCTTCTCTACTCTTTACCACGCTGCTTTCTATCTTTAGCGGAACATTTTGCTTTTTACTCTTTATTGCATATATTATTTCATCAAATCCTATGCTGCCCTCACCGTTCATAAACAGCTTGGATGTGTTCAGAAGCTCAAAGTTTAAATATAAGGTAGGTATACCCTGCATTGCAAGTCTCTTTCCGTATGCAATAGCCAGTGATGTTGCACCTGCACCACCGTTTACAGGCATAAAAACTTCTACAAGGGTATTGTTTCCGTCATTGAACTTATATGCAATATCTCCGTTTGATGAATCCGCCAGAATGTTTAAAATTTCCTTATATATCTTCTCAGGCTTTTTGAACTTATTTACAGCCTTTATATTGTTCTTTCTCTCTATCAAATCCCTGTCACACAGATACGCCACACTCATCTTTTCCGTATAGAACAATAAATCGTCTTCAATATCCTCGGATACGAGCAATACATCAATAGGTTTGTTGCCTCTGTTACTCTCAAATGAATCTAATGAAGAAAATGTCATTATTTCTATTTTGTCATGATAATTTTTAATATAAAAGTCTGACAATCTCTTCCTGTAATCCTCATCACTATCCACCAAAGCCAGTCTGATTTTCATTAAAAACCTCCTATTTTACAAGTTGTATAAATTTTATGCCGGGCTTTCTGACTACAGCAACACCGCTGTTGTTAAAGCTGCCTGCTTCATTAAACTCAAAATCAATAACTACAGTATTATTCTTATTTATATACCCCCACTTTTTTCCGTCATATACCGCCGCAAATCCGCTTGAAAAAGGCTTTGCATCAATGTAGTCGGTCATCAATTCCACTTCACCTTTTTTGTTTGCAAATCCCCACTTGCCATCTTTTTTTACCGCTGTAGGTTCATCCGATATAAAGGCCTTCGCTTCATCAAAGCCCTCACTATCCTTTGCCTTTCCGTCAAGTCCGAAAATATGGTACTTTCCATCAAGCTTTGCAACGTATACATTCTGTGCTGTGGCAAATCCGCATTCATCCAACACCACATCATCATATATATAATCTGTAACCTGTGAAAAATCCGACTTTATAATTGCCCATTTGCCGTTATTTTTTACCGCCGCTCTCTTACCTGCAAAACTGCTTGCAAAATCATAGGTATTTTTGCTTGCTTTTTTTGCATTTGCATCAATATAAGAGTACTTACCTTCACTACAATAAGGTGCCAAATTATTGCCGTATACTCCAAGGCTTTCTACACTAAAATCAAGTGCAAGTTTTTTATATCCGTTCTTATCAATATAGTACCACTCATTATCCTTGCACACCGGAGCGTACTCAGGTTCCTTTCCGTACGGATAAATCTTGTCATATATCGCAGCTATCTTATCGCTGCCGTCAGACTTTAAAAGTCCCTGTTTATTGTCATCCACAAACACATAAAAACCGTTTCCGTACATCTTTATATCATCACTTCCGAAATAAACTTCAGAACAGCTTCCCCTAATTTTTCCTTGAAGTGCCAAAAAATCTTCATCATCCGAATTCTTTTCAAGATAAGCATTGACAAGCTTTAATGCATTCACAGTCTGCTTCCTGTCTATATAGTAGTCTGTCATTTTTTTTGCTACATTCTTAGGATAATTATAGCTTTCCAATATGGCATTTCCCTGTTTTTCAAAATCGTTATACTTTTTGAGCTTCAGGTAATCATCCAACATGGCTTCCTGTACAGGTAACTTATTCTTTGTAAACTCAAGAGCCTTCTTATACTGGTCAATGGCGTCTATATAGATTTCCTTTGACTCCAAAGTCTTAGCATTTTTAATATGCTCCGTATAGTTTTTATATTTCCCGGCTTTTCCGCCTATTATATTTCCCCAACCTGACACCAACAGTAAGATTATTATAGGTGCCAATATTTTCTTCATATTCATATATCGCTCCTAAAATCCCAATATCATACAAGCTGTCACTCCGAAAGCCACAAACGGTCCGAAAGGTATCTCATCCTTTACACAGGCCTTTTTTAAAATCACTTTTATCAATCCGTATATTGCAATAGATACAAGTGCCACTAAAAGTACTCCCATCAGTGCATATGTTCTAAGGTACAGACCTAGTGCTCCTACAAGTTTTATATCTCCCATTCCGACTCCGTTTTTGCTTATCGCCTTGCTTGCTGCAAACAACACGACTCCTATAAGCATTGCAACAAGTGAGTCTATAAATATTGCCAATGCTTCCACACTGTTTGTAAAAGCATTTATTATCATCATCACACAAGCGACGGCTATAATGCATACAACCACTTCATTCGGTATTATCTTTTCTCTGTAGTCAATTCCTGCCGTTATCAAGGTTATAGAGATTATCGCTAATGCTTTAAAAGTTTTAAGAATATCAAATGCATATATTTTATATAAAACTCCTATCGCTATACCTACCGAAAGATAAATTACAAATAACATTATATTTTGTTTCAGATTGTTCGTATTATATCTTTTTTTATATATAAACATTGTAATAATATACGCAGTCAGCATAAATGCTATGCAAAAAACTAAGTTCACCATCGCCCATCTCCTATTCTGTCGTATATAGTTTCAGCACTATTCCGTTTCTGCTTGCGTATTCAGTTGCGGCTACTATCGCCTTTTGCTGATCTACACTAAGTTCTTTATTCTTTAACACCAGATAATAATATTTTTTATTGTATTTATCCGGTGTGATATTTCCTTGTTCACTGAAGCCCTCAAGCCTTTTCATATCTTTTTTTATTGCCCTTAAGAACTTGCTTCCGTCCTGATATTCAATCATATCAGTATCCATACTGTGAGTTCTTGCAATATATTTTTCACTTTCACTGAAAATACTTATATCCTCGAATTCGTTTGAATCCAAATTCCTTTTCACCACCGTATTGTCATAGT
>CAUQKD010000025.1:0-15954 GCA_963518365.1 uncultured Lachnoanaerobaculum sp.
TTGCAGAGGCGGCACATAAGAATGGTGTACCTTTAATAGTTGATAATACTTTCCCTACACCGGTATTTTGCAGACCTTTTGAGTGGGGGGTGGATATAGTGGTACATTCCACCACAAAATATATGGACGGATCTGCAAATGCTGTAGGCGGTGCGGTAGTGGACTCCGGCAATTTTGATTGGGAGAAATACGGTGATAAGTTCAAAAGCCTTACAACTCCTGATGAGACATATCACGGAGTTGTGTATACAAAGACTTTCGGGAAAGCTGCTTATATCACAAAGATGACAACCAATCTGATGCGTGACCTTGGAGCAATACCTTCACCTCAGAATTCATTCTACCTTGGAATAGGACTTGAATCATTACACCTTAGAATGCCGAAGCACTATGAAAATGCACTTGCTATTGCAAAGCATCTGAAAAATCACCCTAAGATATCATGGGTATCATTCTCAGGACTTGAAAATGACAGTCAGCATGAGTTGGCTAAAAAATATCTTCCAAACGGATCATGTGGTGTCATATCATTCGGAATAGCAGGCGGCAGAGAAGCGGCAGTTAAGTTTATGGACTCTTTGGAGCTTATTGCAATCGTTACTCATGTGGCTGATGCAAGAACCTGTGTACTTCATCCTGCATCTACAACACATAGACAGATGAATGATGATGAACTTATAGCTGCAGGAGTATCCCCTGACCTTATAAGAATGTCTGTGGGTATAGAGGACGCCGGGGATTTGATAGCGGATATAGATCAGGCTTTGGAAGGTTAATAAAAGTTTGGTACCATAAAATTTAAAGACCGGTCGAAAGATTGGTCTTTTGTTTATATTAAGGAAAGGAATAACATGACTACAAAAGAAAAATTAAAAAAATATCATGACTGGATTTTTAAATGTTCAGCATACCAAATGGCGTTAAATATTATAGGAATTGATAAACAGACGGTGGCACCAAGTGCGGGAGCTGCATATAGAGATGAAAGATCCGCGTATTTGGCAGGAGAGCTTTTCAGCCTTGAGACGGATCCCGAGACGGTAAAGCTTTTAAAGGAGCTAAAGGACGACCCTGAAGTAGGTGCGGAGGATAAGCGTGCAATAGAGCTTTATTATAAAAGAGCGATGGACACACTTTGTATACCGAAAGATGAGTATGTGGCATTTAAGAAACTTTGTGACGAGTCATTTGATGCATGGATACTTGCAAAATCAAAGGCCGACTATTCGATATTTGAGCCTTACCTAAAGAAAGTGATAGAAAGTCAAAAGAAACTCTACGGCTACAGAGACAGTGATAAGAGTATTTATAATCAGATGCTTGACGACTATGAGCCGGGAATGAATGTGGAAAAATATGATGAGTTCTTTGAAGCACTCAAAGAAAGACTTGTTCCGCTTATAAAGAAGGTGAAAGCTGCACAGCAGATAAAAGAAGATTTCCTACATCAGAGCTTTCCGGTTGAAGAGCAAAAGAAGTTTATGGATGAGCTGCTTAAGTACCTGCATTTTGATCCTTCATGGGGATATCAAAACGAGTCCGAGCATCCTTTCACATCATGGACCTGTGAGAACGACTGCCGTACAACCACAAAGTACATAGAGAACAATGTGGCGTCTGCAATACTTTCGACGGTGCATGAGGTGGGACATGCCTACTATGAGCACAATATAAATCCTAAATATGATGGAATGATTTTATCTGAAGGTGTATCCTCAGGAATGCATGAGTCACAGTCAAGACTGTGTGAGAACTATCTCGGAAAGACAGCAGCTTTTTGGAAGTATCACTATCCGAAATTGCAGAAAGTTTTCCCAATGCAGCTTGAAAAAGTAAGCCTTGAGGATTTTTACAAGGCAATCAATGCTTCAAAGCCTTCATTTGTACGTACGGAGGCTGATGAGCTTACATATCCGCTTCATGTACTTATCAGATATGAGATAGAAAAGGGATTGTTTGACGGCAGTATTTCCACAGAAGGACTTGATAAGACATGGAATGCAAAGTATAAAGAGTACCTTGGAATAGATGTGCCTAATGATAAGCTCGGTATCTTACAGGATGTACACTGGTCTGACGGAAGTTTCGGATACTTCCCGACATATGCACTTGGAACAGCATTTGCGGCACAGTATGTTCACGCTATGAAAAAGGATATAGATGTGGACAGTCTGCTTGAAAATAATAAATTTGATGAAGTAATGAAGTGGTTAAAGGAAAATATCCATACCTACGGTTTCCGCTATGAGGCACCTGAGCTTATGAAGATGGTGACAGGTGAAGAATTTAATGTAAATTGCTTCCTTGATCACATTGAAGACAAATATACAAAATTATATCAGCTATAATTTTTAGTGGGTGTGAGAATATGAAAAGATTTTTAAGTATCTTAGTTATTGGAATCGTATATGCAAGCATACTCTTAGTATGTGAGATAGGACTTGGGTTAAACGGCAGGCAAGTTTTTGTGATCTATATAGTATCGTCTGTAATCTTTTTTGTAGGAGCTATACTGTTTAATCTAATATACAATGTAGTATATATAAAGAAAATACAGAAGCTTTTAGTGCTGTTTGATGAAGGTAAGTTTGATGAGTGCATTGATAAATTGAATGTTATAGAAAAGACTACAAAATCAAAATATATCAAAAATATGGCAAAACTGAACATAGCTTTTGCATTTATGAAAAAGAAGGATTACGGTGAGGCAAAATATATTTTTGAGAGTTTTGGAAGTTCACTTGAAAAAATGCCTGAAGTGGAGATGGTAAGAAGGTTGAATTTGTGTTTTTGCTGTTTTTATCTCAAAAAATATGAGAGAGCACAAGAATTGTATACAGACAGTAAGCCCTTTTTTGACAAGTACAGAGAAACTGATGATTACTATGAGTATTTTATATTGCTTGATATGTTCATGTATGTAATTTTTAATAAAGACAGCACAGAGGCAAGGAAACGTTTACATGAAGCAAGGCTTTTGTGTAAAGATGAGGAGTTTGAAGAGGATTTTGAGTATCTGGAGTCGATTATAAACGGGTATAAGTCCGTTTGATCGTACAGCTAATATATTATAATAAGGGAGAAAGCTATGGAGAAAAAGCCTTACAGCGCAGGTGCGGTGAAGATGTCTTTTTGGTTTATGGAGTTTCGCAATGTGGTGGAGCTTCTTGCCGCCGGTAAAACATTGGAAGAAATTAAAGAGCTGAATAAAAATGAAAATATATTCGGTGCGCCGACTGCCGCCCGTGCCAACCAGATTTTTGTTACAGTGTCGGGAAGAATTAAGACGCTTGATAAAAGTTTTGTGGAAGTGTTTCAAAGAAGCGATGTTGCAATGCAAAAGATATTCGTGCTGGTTTCATCACTTGCCTATGACAGCCTTTTTTTTGAGTTTGTATATGAAGTGATTCGTGAAAAACTTATTTTGGGGGCGGATACTTTAACAGACAGCGATATAAGGATTTTCTTTAAGGATAAGAGTCTTCAGGATGAAAGGGTTGCCAAGTGGACAGCCGCCACACTAAAGCGACTGGGAGCATACTATAAGACAATGCTTTGCGAGGCGGGACTTTTAGATAAGGGCAAGGCGGACAGAAAGATTATAAGGCCTGTTTTAAGTCCTACAGTTGAGGAGTGGTTAAATACACATGATATGGAAGTATGTGTAAAAGCATTGAATGGAGTAAGATAATGACAGATTTGACAGAGCGACTTGATATGATGGAAGCCGCCATAAAAAAGCCGGGATTTCGTAAAAGTGCCGGAAGGGCAAATGAGGTAAACTATTGGCTGTTTGACTATCCGCCTGAAAACGAGCTTGAAGTCAGAGAGAGAATAGCTCATTTGAAAGCGAAAAATGAAAGCGGAGCGGATGATTTTATTCTGGCGGTATTTGACCTGTATGATATAATCATCGACTTTCTTGAAAATAAAAATTTTATAGAAAAATGCTTTGATTTTGAAAAGAAAAAGGGTTTGGAGAGAATCACAAAGGCTGTAAGCAATTCTATGAAGTTCAATGATGATGACAGTGTCATTGTACAGTATATAAAAGATAATACTCCCGATAATGCCGTAGTGTTTTTGTGCGGTATAGGGAAATGTTATCCTATACTTCGTTCACATAAGGTACTCAACAACTTGCATCAGGCGTTTGTGAAGGCGCCTGTGGTGATGTTTTTTCCGGGCACATACAATGAACAGGAACTTATACTGTTCGATGAGATAAAAGACGATAATTATTATAGAGCATTCAAGCTTGTGAAATAGGAGGATCCAAAGTGCAGATTAAGGATATGTTTGCCAAAAAGATTGACCGTGAAATCCAGGGAGTCATCATAGTCGGACAGGGTGAAGAGACCAATGTGGCACAGGAGTTGGAAGAGTATGTGGTAACAAAAGAGCTGCAAAAGCATTTTGCGGATTTTTTTGTAGCCTACAAAAAGGGTATTGAAGGTATGACCTCGAAGATGGGTGTATGGATTTCAGGTTTCTTCGGAAGCGGTAAATCTCACTTTCTAAAGATTTTATCCTATCTTTTGGACAATAAGTCTGTGGGAAACAAGCACGCCTATGACTATTTTGTGGACGATAAAAAGATAACGGATGAAAAAATACTCTCAGATATGAGGCTTGCAGCTTCCACTCCTTCAGATGTCATCCTCTTTAACATTGATTCAAAGAGTGAGTCAAGCGGAAAGCAAAATAAGGATGCCATTGTCAATGTGTTTTTGAAGGTCTTTAATGAAATGCAGGGATTTTGCGGCTCAATGCCGTATTTGGCCGACCTTGAAAGAAAACTTAGCGATGACGGAAAGTTTGAAGAATTTAAAAAAAGCTTTGAAGAAGAGTACGGTGAGACTTGGGAAGAATCACGCTCCGACTTTGATTTTATTCAAGACAGTGTAGTGGATGCACTTGCAGATATCGGTTTTATGAGTGAGGATGCGGCAAGAAACTGGTGTGAGAAGGCAACCACAAGCTATACTATAAGTATTGAAGACTTTGCAAAGAGAGTAAGAAGCTATATAGAAAAAAAGGGAAACAACCACCATGTAGTATTCCTTGTGGATGAGATAGGACAGTACATAGGGGATGACTCAAAGCTTATGCTCAATCTTCAGACCGTTACCGAGGAGCTTGGCAAGGAATGTATGGGCAAGGCATGGGTGATTGTCACATCACAACAGGATATAGATTCCATAACCAAGGTAAAGGGAAATGATTTTTCAAAAATTCAGGGACGTTTTGATACCAGACTTTCACTTTCAAGTGCAAATGTTGACGCAGTTATCAAAAAGAGAATACTTGATAAGACTGAAACGGCAGCCGAGACCCTCAGACTTTTGTATGAGCAAAAGGCGACTGTAATCAAAAATTTGATTGTATTCAATGACGGCGTTGAGAAAAAACTGTATGCAAATGAAAATGATTTTAAGGAAGTGTACCCTTTTGTGCCTTATCAGTTCAATCTGCTTGCAAGTGTGCTGACATCTATACGTACACATGGAGCTTCAGGCAAGCACCTTTCAGAAGGTGAGCGTTCAATGCTTGCTTTATTTAAGGAGTCCGCAACCGACTGTAAGGATGATGAGGTGGGAATACTTGTTCCTTTCCATCGCTTTTATGATGCGCTTGAAAACTTCCTTGACCACAGTCATAAGGGAGTTATATCAAAGGCATATGACAATACGGCGATCAATCCTTTAAATAAGGACGGCGATGTCTTTGCAATCAATGTTTTAAAGACTCTTTTTATGATAAAGTATGTAGATCAGATTGAGTCAAATATCGACAATATCACAAGCTTGATGGTTGAAAATATAGATGATGACAGAATAGAGTTAAAGTCAAGGGTGGAAGAGGCGCTGAAGGTCTTGATAAGCCAAATGCTTATACAAAAAAACGGAAGTCTATATATATTTTTGACTGATGAAGAGCAGGAAATCAACAATGAGATTGCAAAAGAAAATGTTGAGATGTCCGAGGTCATCACAAAGATAGGTGAGATGATATATGAGGATATTTTAAAGGAAAACAAGTACAGATATCCTTCATTTAACGGAAGATACTCATTCGGCTTTAATCAAAATATCGACGACCGCCCGTATAAGTCCAGCCGGAACTTCGATATAGGTCTTCGTATACTTACACCTTGGTATGATGTCAAAGAAGACGCCACACTGCGCATGATGTCCGGACAGGGCAGAGAAGTCATAGTACTGCTGCCGGATGACGACGAGTTTTTGAACGAGATGACTATGAGTCTTAGAATAGAGCGTTTCTTAAGAAAGAATGCCACATCGGGACAGCTTGCAAAGTATGAGAATATCAAAAAGAGTAAGCATGATGAGATGAATGAGAGGAATGCAAATGCAAGACTTTATCTTGTGGAGTCGCTAAAGGATGCAAGATATTATGTAAACGGAGATATTGCAAGGCTTTGTGCAAAGGAAGTGAGTACAAAGATGAATGAGGCAATAGGACGTCTCGTTCAGATAGTATTCCACAAGCTCTCTTATATTGATACCGCTATGGGCGAGACCGATATAAGAAAACTGTTTGATACCGGTAATCAGATGAAGATAAACGGAGGTACGGTAGCAAATATCCATGCGACAGAGGATGTGTTAAGCTTTATCTCTATGAATTCAAAAGGCCATATGAAGACTTCCATGAAGACTGTAAAAGATCGCTTTATGAAAGCTCCTTACGGATTTGTGGAGGATGATATATATTGGATAATTGCATATTTATTCAAAGTCGGAGATATTGCATTCACATTAAACGGTGCGTCGGTAAATCTTAACAATAAGAGTCCGGATGAGGTAATAAATTACATCACAAAGAAGGCCTTTACAGAAAAGCTGCTTATGGAAGAGCGTGTCCGCGTAAGTGAGAAGGATAAGAAGGAAGTCCGCGATGTGATAAAGGAGGTATTCCATACTCCTATAGTGCCTGATGATGAGGATGCCGTGATGGCTGATTTCAAGAGGCATGCAAATGATATGATAAATGAATTAAAGGACCTTGAAATAAATTATATTAAGTATAATTATCCGGGAAAGAAGGTCATAGAGGACGGTAAGAGATTATTTCAGTCTGCAATTCAGATAAACGATGCCTTGGAGTTTTTCGGTCATATCTCAAAGATGAGAGATTTTTTCTACGATTTTGATGAAGACTATGAGCCGGTAAAGGCTTTCTTTAAAGGAGGTCAAAAGGAGATATTCAGCCGTGCTATAGATAAGCTTAGAATTTATGATGACAGTAAGACTTATATAGTGGATGCTATACTTGAGGACACCGTAAAAAAGATGTGTGACATTTTGAAGATGAGTATGCCGTATAAGGAAATCCACAAATTGCCTGAGCTTATGGAGCAATACCAAGATGCGTATAATAAGGTTTTGGATGAAGAGTTGCACCCTATATGTGAGTCTGTCAAAGAGTGCAGGACATATATATCGGATACTTTAAATGAAAAAGAGTACGCGAATGAAAAAAGACAAAAATATCTGTCAGGTTTTGATGAGTTGTTAAATGAAGCTGAGAGTTCTACCAATGTATCAACTCTTAGAGGTCTGGAAGATAAAGCAAAGGCTTTGATGACTCGTCTATTGGGTGAGATGGATATGCTTGATGAGCAGATTGCAAAAAAGAAGCAGGCTGAGATAGAGCAAAGTCTGAAAGAAAAGGCCGGACAGATGGGCATTGATGTCGATGATGTTCAAGTAAAAAAGAGTATTGAAGAGCAGAGTAAGCAGTACAAGGTTAAAAAGACCAAGAACATCCCGATAAAGAAGATGACAGGTACAATGCTTTGGAGGCTTGAGAGCAAGGAAGACATCGACAGGTACTTATCATCTCTGCGTGAAAGGATGTTAAAAGAACTTGAAGAGGATACTGTTATAAATATACAACTATAAACGGGAGGAGTTTGATGGATAAGACATCCATAAAAAACTTTGCGATTTGGGCGAGGAATAAGCTGATTGCGGATATCGGCTATAAGGCTTCATTGATGGGAATAACCGAGGACGGAATCAGTGAGGCGCTGTCACAGTCTACTATAAGTACAGAGTTTTATGATATCGGGACTGACAATCCTTATGCTATAAGCACAAATCAGATAAAGCAAAGAAAAAGACTTGTAGAAGTAATCAGAAAAAAGGAAGCGGATACCGACTATAAAACCGCATATAAATATATAATTGAAGAGGTTGCCTATACTTGGTTTAATAGACTTATTGCCATACGATTTATGGAGGTAAATGACTATTTGCCTTCTCGTATGCGAGTACTTTCATCAGTGTCGGGAAAGCACGAGCCTGATATAGTAACAAATCCTTTTGTGGCGAAGCTTGAGCTTGGTGATGATGATAAAGAAAAGATAACTGCGTATAAGAGTGACAACAATATTGATGAGCTTTTTAACCTCTTGTTTATAAAGCAGTGTAATGCTCTAAATACCATATTGCCGGCACTTTTTGAAAAGACCGACGACTATACGGAGCTGCTTTTGAATCTGTCCGTTATCGACAGAGACGGCGTAGTGTATAAGCTTGTGACAGATATCGCAGAAGATGATTTCAATATAGAAAAGGGTGGTCAGGTAGAGATTATCGGATGGCTGTACCAATATTATAACAGTGAGCCGAAGGCCGCCGCATTTGCAAAAAAAGGTAAGATAAGTAAGGAAGAGATTCCTGCGGTTACACAGCTTTTCACTCCGGACTGGATAGTGCGCTATATGGTGGAAAACAGCCTTGGCAGACTGTGGGTAGAGGGACATAGTAATGAAGAGCTTAAGGCAAATTGGAAGTACTACCTTGAGGAAGCGGCGCAGGAAGCCGAGGTGGAAAAACAGCTTACAGAAATCCGAAAAGAGTATGCTAAGCTCTCACCTGAGGATATCAAGATAATAGATCCTTGTGTAGGCTCGGGACATATTTTGGTATATGCCTTTGATGTACTGATACAAATATATGAGAGTGCGGGTTACAGTACTCGTGACGCCGCAAAATCTATATTGGAGCATAATATCTACGGACTTGATATAGATGACAGAGCCTTTCAGCTGGCATATTTTGCTATAATGATGAAAGCAAGGCAGTACAACAGAAGAATATTAAACGGTGAGTATAAGCCGAATATATACTCTATCAAGGAGAGCAACAGTATAAACAGAGAGCATCTTAATTACCTTGGAAGCGGATGTAGCGAAGATGAAAGAAATAAAGCATTAGAGCAGACAGGTATCTTGTTGGATACATTTAAAGACGCCAAGGAGTACGGTTCAATACTTAATGTGGAGCAATTTGACGCAGAGTTGCTTGAAAAGTTCATTTCACAAAGTGAGTCTGACGGACAGATAAGTATGCATACTGTGGGCATAGAAGAAACTATACAAGAGCTTAGACAGATAATTGCAGTGTGCAAGGTGCTTTCAGATAAGTATCATACTGTGGTTACAAATCCGCCCTATGCAGGAACAAGTAATCTAAGTCCTAAGTTGAATGCCTATATCAAGGGAAATTATCCTGACAGTAAATCTGATTTGTTTGCGGTATTTATAGAGCGCTGCAGTGAGATGACAGTAGAGAACGGTTATCAGGCAATGATAACACAGCATTCGTGGATGTTCTTATCAAGCTTTGAAAAGCTTAGAAAGAAGATGATGCAAAGTGAAATCATAAATATGGCACATCTTGGAGCAAGAGCTTTTGAAGAAATCGGCGGTGAAGTGGTGCAGGTGACCGCATTTGTACGGTGTATAGAGCATATAAAAGACTATAGAGGAACTTACTGCAGACTTATAGAGCCGACTTCACAGCAAGGCAAAGAGAAGATGTTCTTGGATGGAGAAAACAGATATATCACTGTGCAGGATAACTTTAAAAAGATACCGGGCGAACCGGTGGCGTATTGGGTAAGTGAAGATTTTGTTAGTGCATTTTCACACGATGCTATGGGAGATATTGCAAAGCCGAGACAAGGACTGGCAACCGGATATAATGAGCGATTTGTAAGACTGTGGTTTGAGATTTCAATTAGCCGGATGGGATTTGATACCAAGAGTATTGAAGATACAGAATATTGTAGTGAAAAATGGTTTCCATATAATAAGGGCGGAGAATTTAGAAGATGGTACGGAAATAATGATTATGTTGTGAACTGGGAGCACAATGGTTATGAAATTCGTAATTTCGTTGATGAAAAAGGAAAGTTGCGTTCACGACCACAAAATACACAGTTTTATTTTAAACAATGTATAACATGGTCGCTTATTTCTACAGGACACATTGCATTTAGATATAAACCGTCAGGTCATATTTTTGATGTTTCGGGGATGAGTTGCTTTAGTGAAAAAAATATATTTTATTTACTCGCATTATGTAATACTCCGGTGGTAGACGCATTTTTGGCAGTATTTTCTCCAACAATTAATTTTCAAGTAGGAGATATAGCTAATATACCTGTAATTGAGCAGACATCCGGAATTACACAAGTTGAAAATTTAGCAAAAGAAAATATAAAAGCAAGTCAGTCCGACTGGGATTCCTATGAAACCTCATGGGATTTTGTGACTCACCCCCTTATAAAGCCGGTTCTTGCAGAAAATAATTCCAACCGCGCACAAACTCTTATTTCCGATTGCTACAATATGTGGGTAGAGGAGTGTGAATCTCGCTTCAATAAGCTGAAAGCTAATGAAGAGGAGCTAAACCGTATCTTTATAGATATCTACGGTCTGCAGGATGAACTTGACGCCTATGTGGCGGATAAGGATATTACGGTGCATCGCATATTTGATACCAAGGCTGATGTGCTCGAGTCTATGAAAGGCTCCAACTATGTTCGTACCAAGCGTGATGAAGTGGTCTCACTGCTTTCATATGCTGTGGGATGTATGTTCGGACGCTACTCACTTGATGCACCCGGGCTTGCATATGCAGGCGGAGAGTGGGATGATTCAAAATATATTACCTTTAAGCCTGATAGTGACAATATTATTCCGATTACAGATGAAGAATACCTTGATGATGATATAGTCACAAGGCTTTGTACTTGGCTTAAGGTAGTCTACGGTGAGTCCACAATTGAAGCCAATCTTGACTTTATAGCTGATGCACTTGGCGGTAAGGGCAATACAAGCCGTGAGATTATAAGAAATTACTTTTTAAACGATTTCTTTAAGGACCATTGCAGTACCTACTCGGTAACTGGTTCAGGTAAGCGACCGATTTACTGGCTCTTTGATGCAGGAAAGCAAAACGGCTTTAAGGTGCTTATATATTTGCACAGATACAATGCAGACACTGTCGGAAATCTGCGTATTGACTATTTGCATTTGTTGCAGCGTATCTATGAGAGTGAGAGTAGGCGTATGCAAAGTACTGTTGACAGTGCAAACAGCCCTCGCGAGGTGGCGCTTGCCGCAAAGAGAAAAGAAAAACTTCAAAAGCAGCTGAAGGAATGTCATGAGTACGATGAGAAAATTGCCCACCTTGCACTGAGTCGTATAGAGCTTGACCTTGACGACGGTGTGAAGGTAAACTACAGAAAGATACAGACAGATAGAGACGGCAAATTTTATGATGTGCTGGCAGATTCAAAGAATATCATGTCTAAGGAAAAATAGTATAACTTGAGAGGTTATTGGAAAGTAGTAAAGCGATGGCGGAATTAAACCTAAAACAGATAAACGCTCGTCTGAATGAGGAGTTTAGAGGAGAGAAAAGAAAGCTTGTATTTTGGTATGATGACAAGGCCGAGTTTTCCGAGGATATAAAGGATATAGAACTTGACAATGCAAAGGTGTATTTTTTGCAACCTGACAATCAGTTTTATACAAAGTACTTTTTGGAGCGAAAGGATAAGGAGAACAACTATCTTATATATGCACCTTTTCCGAAGCCCGATGTAAGAGAGAATCATCTTGAAGATACATTGCTGTATTCAAAGAGATTTTTTGCAGACAGAGCGTCACTGCTTATGGCGGACCTCGGAGTGGACGAGAAGTATAAGAATATTATTGAAAAGCATATCAAGTTCTTTGCAAATAAGGACAGAACGCAGAAGTTTTATGACCTTGAGATTGAACAGTTTAATGAAGAGAACATAATTGTCGGAATGCTTGGCAGTATCTGTCGTACACAGACCTGCTCTTTTGAAGAAGTGGTAAGAGCGGTTTTAAGTGACGGAGAATGTGAGGATAACAAATTTATTGATGCATTCAAAAAGTATGATTTGCAGGGTGAGTTTTGGAAGCTGTGTGAAAGGCATTTCGGATATATTGATAATACACCTTCTCTTATAAACTTTGTTTTGACTCTTTTTGTCACTTATACCGCTAAAAGTATCACAGGAGAACTTCCTGAGAGTTTAAAGAGTATGGTATCTCATAAGAGCGGAAATATCATTACATTTATGGACAATCTTAAAAACAGTTTACTGTATAAGGACAGATACAATGAATTATCGGGATTTGTTTCGGATAAATTAAATATAGTCAAGGTATTTGAAAATCTTTTACCTGAAGAATTATTGCATTGTGATACCTTTGTATGCATTGATAAGATTATCATAAAGTGGATAAAAGAGCGTCTGCTGGCAGAGGATACAGGTGCAATGCTTGATAATCATTCAATAAAAGAGGTCGCTTCAATCAGATCAAAGATGCACTTTAGTGAGATTACGGGAAAGGTTTATCATATGCTTGGCAGTGCATATGATATTGTGGTGAGTGCAAAGTATACCTGTCCTGACAGCTTTAGTGATATTTTGGAAAAGTATAAGACAAGCGACTATAAGATAGACCAAAACTACAGATATTTTTATTATGATTATGACAGCCTTGATGACAGTGAGGATTTTGAGAGACTGCGTGAACTTGTAGAGAATATTTACACCAATGAATATCTTGATAAACTTTTGAATAAGTGGAACAGCGGTATTTTAGAGGAGAATGCATTCGGTAAGCTGCCTTTGCAAATAGACTTTTATGACAGCAATATCGGCGGTCTTAAGGACAGAACGGTTGTCATAATTTCGGATGCGCTTCGCTACGAGGTGGGACATGAGCTTTACACTACTTTAGCGGATGATCCTAAGAGCAATATAAGGATTGATACAAGTTTGAGTGTATTGCCTTCTTATACAAGGCTTGGAATGGCGGCATTATTGCCGCATAAGAGTATTACAATGAGTGATGATTATACCGTGCTTGTAGACGGTATGAGCTGTGACAACCTGCTTACAAGGCAGAACATATTGCAAAGATATTGTGATAACGGTATTTGTGTACAGTTTGACGATATTAAAAATATGAAAAAGTCCGAACTTCGTGATATCTTTACCGGAAAGCAGCTTGTATATGTCTATCACAACCAGATCGATGCAAGAGGTGACAAGGCAAATACGGAGGATGAGGTGTTCGTAGCCTGCAAAGAGGCGGTAAATGAGATAGCGGATTTGATTCGCCGTATATCTTCAAATGCCAACACTCACCATTTTATTGTTACGGCCGACCACGGATTTATCTATAAAAGAGATAAGCTTAATGAGAGCGACAAGATAAATGTAAGAGATAAGAACGCTTTTGTAAACCGCAGATTTATAGTATCTAATGAGGCGATATATGAAGACGGCATAGAGAATATTTCCATGGGCAGGATTTTAAGAAATGATGACAATAAGGTGGTATCATTTCCTATAAGCAGCAATGTTTTTAAGGTGTCGGGAGGAGGACAAAACTTTGTACATGGCGGCTCGTCTCCGCAGGAAATGCTTATCCCCGTGCTGAATATTAAGATGGAGCGAGGACATATTGATACGGGGAATGCACAGATAGCGCTTGTCAGCATGGTACAAAAGATTACAAGCAATGTTACCGTACTTGAATTTATCCAGTCTGAAGCTGTAAGCGATACTGTCAAGGCGACTACATATAAGCTTTATTTTATCTCTGATGATAATGAGAAAATATCAAATGAAGCTACTCTTTTTGCAGACAGCAGAGAGAGTGATGCAAGAAAGCGAATTTTCCGTATGAATTTCAGATTCAAAGATAAAAAGTATGACAAGAACAGAAATTATTATCTTGCGGCATATAATGAAGGCAGCGGTGAAGAGATTTGGCGCCACCATGTGGTTATGGACTTGGTAGGAGAGAGTTTTTAGAAAATCATACAGAAAGGACATGGAAGATGGGAGAATATAAGCCGCCTTTTCATATGACTGACAGGATTACAAACCTTGTAGCAGCCATATGTGAACAGGTAGGAAGAATTACGGTACTTTCTCATGGAAATTTGAATACACATCTGAGAAGAGAAAACAGAATAAGAACAATCCATTCGTCACTTGCAATAGAGCAAAACTCGCTTTCGTTAGAGCAGGTGACGGCTATTCTTGACGGAAAGAGAATCCTTGGAAATCCGAATGAAATAAGAGAGGTTAAAAATGCCTATGATACATATGAGTTGATGCTTTCGCTTAATCCGTATGCTGTAGAAGATTTGTTGAAGGCACATAAGGTTATGATGGAAGGTTTCATGGTGTTACCATGAATAATCTAGGTTTACTTTAAACTTCTAAGATGATATAATTTTAATTACCAAAATGGTAATCAAATAAAAGGAGACGGTGATCGATTTTTGGAATGCGTATATTGTACAAGAATGAAACTGTAAAAAAACAGTTTTGCTCTGATTACAAAAAACAGTGGCGTTATCCTGAATAAGTAAAAAAGAAACTTGAATCTGCAGAAAATTTTATATTGAATGCAGAGTCTTTGATGGATATTGCTAATTATATCCCATTTCATTTTGAACATTTAAAAGGTGATAGAAAAGATGAATGGAGTATACGATTAGGCAAAACCGGATATAGGGTTACAATGATTCCTTGTGATAATGATGGTAGTGAGATTATAAAAGGAGATATACTTGCTCAGTGTAAAATGATCAAGATTGTGAAGGTAACGGAGGTGTCAAACCATTATGAGTAATATAAATGAATATAAAGATATAGTGGCATTTCACCCTGGATATTATATCGCTGATATTATAGAAGATATGGAAATAAGTCAGGCTGAATTTGCCACAAGAATGGGAACAAGCACAAAGACTTTAAGTCAGTTGATAAATGGAAAATCTAATATTTCTAATGATTTAGCAAAAAAACTTTCTGTTATGTTAGGAACAAGTGTAGAAGTCTGGCTAAATTTACAGAATACATATGATCAAAAGTTGATTGAAATACAGATGGCTAAGGATATTGACTCACAGGCAGAATTAGCAAAAGAAATAGATTATAAATACTTTGTAGATGTTGTTGGTTTGGAAACGGCAAAGAGTATTAATGACAAAGTTAATAATCTTTGTAAATTTTTTATGGTTTCAAATTTAAGAATTATGTTGCAACAGGATTTCTTAGTGAATTTTAGAACAAGTGCATCTTGTAATAATGAGAAGAATATCATTAATTCCAGGGCTTGGATTCAAACAGCTATGAATATTTCAAAAAATATAGATACTAAGCCTTATAATGCAACAATGCTAAAAGAGTATTTACCGGAGCTAAGAAGTATGACAGTTAAAAAACCGGAGGAATTTTTGCCAAGAATGCGTGAGATTTTTTCGGATTGCGGTATTGCATTTGTTCTACTACCACATTTAAAGAATTCAGGTGTAAATGGTGCTGTAAAATGGGTAACTGAAGATAGAGTGGTGCTTGCAATGAATAATCGAGGATTGGATGCAGATAAGTTTTGGTTTTCATTATTCCATGAAATCAAGCATGTGCTTCAACAGAAAATAAAAACAGTGTTTATAAGTAGTACAGTTGAAGAAATGAAAGATTTTAATAATAATCTTGAAATAGAAGCGGATAGATTTGCAATGGATTATTTGATTTCACCAAAAGACTACGAAAAACTTAATCCGACAA
>CAUQKD010000026.1:0-15880 GCA_963518365.1 uncultured Lachnoanaerobaculum sp.
TATCTATACTTAGCAATCCGCTAAATGTATCATATTCCGTAATACACATTGCACCTGTAGCCGCCGCTATTTCCATTGCTTTCTTAGGACTGTAATTATTGGTTATTCCATAAAGAAATGCCGCTATCGCCGTATCTCCCGCTCCTATTGCCGACTTTATCCTGTCAGGCTTAAAACTTTTTTGGAAATGTTTGAAATCATTCCAAGAACTGTCCAAATTCAGCTTTTGTGATATGTCACTTGCTGTACACAGATACATACCTGCCACACCGCATTTTATAAGTAAAATTGATGCTCCTAAAGACATAACTTTCTTAGCAAGCGGTACTATATCCTTTTCTAAACTGAGGCATGCGCATATATCATTGTCCGAAACCCTTTCTAAAAGTCTTTCATATCCTTCTCTGTCAACCATACATAGTAATTCTTCAAAACTTGGTTCAAATACATCCACATATGGCAATACTTGTCTTAATATTTCTTTCCAGTCAAGCTTTCCCGACTCACTGTCAGGGTCTATTGCCGCCACATCAAGGCTCGTAACCAACCCTAATTCCTTTATATTCTTATACATTTGTATAAGATCTTTTGCATTATCTTTATAGAACCCTTTCATCAATGTCGGATAACCGAAATGAAACAAATATCCGCCTTCTATTTTTGACATATCCAAATCCGAGAAACTGAAAGTGTCATTGGTTCCTGTAAAATGTAAAAAACTTCTGTCAAATCCCGGCGGTGCTATCACTATTGTATATGAGGTATCCTCACTGTCTGATATTATGAAACTTGTCTTTGCACCCTCTTTTTTACATTTTTCCATTATCTGTCTGCCGAACTCATCATTACCGATTTTGGCAATAAGCTCAACATCCGCACCGAACTTATGCAATGCCATACCTGTATTATTCACACTTCCGCCGTTTGCAACTGTAGCCTTACCGATATTGATAAGTTTTCCGGGCTTTATAAGTTTACCGAAGTCTTTGCCTTTTGTGCTGTATATTACAGGTGTAATATCATAGGATATATGTCCTGCAACTATTATCTTTTTATTCATATTTCCCCCTTTCAAAAAATAATTTACCTAAAACAGCAAAAAAATAATAGTTACATTAGTCATTAAATAACCAATGTAACTATTATTACTACCACAATTTTTTCCATATAAATTTCCACATTATCCACAGTAATACCGCTGTGATAAGTGTTATAAGTATCCATCCGCCTTTCATTGTGGTGAAGGGCAAATCCACATTCATGCCGAAAAAGCCTGAGATGATTGTCGGTATTGTCATAAGCAATGACCATACGGTCATGATACGCATTGTTTCATTCAGTCTTATATTTATAAGGTTGTTGTACATTCCGCTCATCTGCTCCACTATGCTTGACGCCATATCCGCCATCTCACTTGCCTGCTTAGCCTCTATATAGGCATCCTCAAGCTGCTCTTTTTCCGCATTTGAACATTTCTTTATTGCCGTAGTTATCCTCATCTGTCTGATTGCCACAACATTCTGCCTTGTTGCGGCTCCAAGGTAAATAAGACCTACCTCAAGGTCCGACAAATCCCAAATACCCTGATTGTTTGTGTTGTTTCTAAGCCTTCTGTTCAAATGCAGTCTCTCTTCATTAAGCTTATCAAGTATCGGCAAAAAGGAGTCGGATATTACAAAAAGGCACAAAAATAACAGCATCATCGGGCTACTTGCCTCTTCAACATCTATCAGCCTTTCAATCTGTGGAACAATATAGTTTGTATCATATGTAACGAACATAAAGATGCTGTCTGCATTTACAAAAAACTTTATAGATCTTGTTTCATAGTGTCCGTCATTTTGTGTAAATGCCGGCACATGTATTACAACAAACAAATTTTTACCGTCATAGTCTACTCTTGCCCTCTCGTTTGAGTCAAGAACATATTCGGACATCTCCTCAGTCAAGTCAAATTTGTTTTCCAATGTCTCTACATCTGTTATATTGCTGACATCCACTACTCTCCAATAATATTTTTTCCCCTCTTCTCCTAAATACATCTGCATTTACAAATCCTCAAAGTTAAAACTCTTTTCTATTTATATTCTCCATACCACTTATTATTCACTGTGATATATTTTATCTTTTCCAAAAGTAATTTTTCTATATTTGCATTAGACTCTTCTATAAGCTTCTTTTGCAGTCTTTCACTTTTATCTTTTTTAAATATCAGGCTTACTGTGACCATATCGTCAAATACGGTATCCTCTATTACCACACTCTCACTTTCAGCTATATATTTTATCTTTCCGTAAAAATCATATCCGAATCTGTATTTTGCTCTGAAACCCTCGTGAATCTCTCCGCTGACGCTTGCATTTAAACCTTCTATAACGGCACCTTGATATGCTCTTATAAGTCCACCCACTCCAAGCAATGTGCCGCCGAAGTACCTTGTTACCACCGCCACTATATCAAAGTAGCCTTGGCTTTCAAGCACTTCCATCATAGGCATCCCTGCACTTCTTTGAGGTTCCCCGTCATCAGAACATTTTTTCTTATTGCCGTCTTCACCTATGATATATGTATAGCAGTTGTGCCTTGCATCATAGTATTTTTTCTTTATATTTTCTATAAACTTGGTTGCCTCTTCCTCTGAAGTTGCTGCCGCTATATTTGCTATAAACCTTGATTTTTTTTCTACAATCTCGGCTTCTTTACTTTCCAGAATTATTTTCATGGGCTGTCTCCTACTTTTACCAAGATTATAACAAATGTTTACATAAATAAAAAGACCGTCATCATTTAACGGTCTTTTTTGTAAAATCATTTTGCTCTGACTTTTACTCCGTCATTAATCTTTTCTTCATCCGAATTTATAATAACTTTGTCATCTTTTTGCAAGCCTTCACTTATCACAGCCTCTGTAGATGATTTATAACTTACGGTTACAGGGGTCTTTTTTGCTCTGCCTTCCTCTATTTTGAATACATAATCACTGTCATTTTCAGTAAAAACCGCACCTAAAGGCACTGCAATTACATTATCATTTTTATATAAAGTAAAAATAGCATCTACACCGTAACCGTTCTTTAAGATATTATCTTCTCCAACATCATTAAGAGTTGCCACAAGTTTTACCCGGTATTCCTTAAGTCCCAGTGGTGATTTATCTTCGGTTGCAAAATCATATATTTCACTTATCTTACCCTTATAAACTTTTTTTGTTCCTCGTAAGTCAAATTCAGCTTCCATCTCATCTCCCACATGCAGATAAGGTATCACATATGTCAAAACGCTGCATTCAAGCCTGTATTCATTATTATCAGTATCAACCACTACAAGTTCCTGTCCCGGCACCGCCATAGATATATTCTTTGCAGGTACAGATGAAACTATTCCGTCATATTCAGATTTTACTTCACAGTCGGCTATCTGCATATCAAGCTGAGCTATAGCTGTTTTTTCAGCATCAATAGAAGCTTCAAGCTGTTTTTTTGTACTTTCATAAAACTTCTTACTTATATCTTTTTCACTTAATCCCTCATCCTTAAGGCTTTTCAAATATTTATTGCTCTCATCAAGTCTGCTGCTTGCAGTTTCAAAATTCGATTTGGCACTTTCAAAGCTTGCTTTTGCACTTTCAAGTTCCATAAGAGAAATACTTTGTGATTCATAAAGAGCCTGTTTTGCATTGTACTCGGTCTGTGCGGCCTCATAAGCCGCTCTTGCAGACTCAAGACTTGAACCGAGTCCGTTTATATACTCCATAGGCGATGTAGTCATCAGCTTTCCTATATCGCTTTCTTCTTTTTTTGCCATATATGAGTCCAAATTGCTCTGTCTTAACTGCTTTTGATATACAAGATCTCTGTCCGATATTCTTACAAGTACATCTCCCTTTTTTACTGCCGTGTTTTCGTCTACAAGCACCTCTTTAATATTTCCGTTTACCTTTGAAAGAATATGATAGCCCTTCCCTAAACTTATAACCGCATTTTCTTTATATGTATCATTTAGTGTACCGAAATTTATGCTATAAGCTTCAACACTCACAGCCTTATTAATATTTTTTATTGAAAACGCTGTTATTATTGCTGCGATAATAACAAACATTATTATATACTTTTTTCTTCCTTCAAAAAGCTTTGATAAACTGTTTTTTTTCATAGCTAACCTCTTTCTTTTAAACTGTCGTTCGGATTTATTTTCTTTATAGTTTTAAGTATTGCTCTTCCCGATATATAAAGCATCATTACGCAGAATATAAGAGATGCCATATACATAGAAAATTCTATATGCAATCTCAGAGTGTATGAATCTGAAACAAGCAGTGACTCAAGTATCCATTTAAATACTCTTATCAAAGGGATGCTTAAAATAAGCCCCGCTATAAGATATACCACCTGTTCCATAAAAATCATCTGTCTAAGTTCCTTATCCAAAACTCCCATAATCTTCATTGTAGCAAATTCAGTTTTTCTCTCTCTTATACTTATCAAAGAAATATTATATATAAGCACTACACCTGAAAACAAAGACAGGTATATAAACATTTGCAACATAAACTTTGAGCTTTTCATTCTATCCTCATAAATCCTTAGAGTATCCTTCTTACTTGAAAATGATGTAATCTGTGAAGTATCCTCTGTAAGCGTTTTCTTGATAATATCCTCACTTCCCCTTTGTGTATTAAAGATTAAAGTATTTGAAAAATTTGATAATGAAAGATACTTCTCAATATTTTTTATATCCACATAACAGCCGCTTCCAAATGCTTCTGAAATCACATGTGTTACAGGTATTTCAGTCTTTTTTTTAGGGGCATATCCTGTAGAGATCTCAACTCTGTCTCCCTCTTTTATATCCAGATCATTTGCAATTCTTTTATTTAATATAATGCCGTCTGTAGGAGGTTCATAAAATACATCATCCACATCACTTATTCTATACAAATTTGAGCCTCTGTTTATACCTGAAAGCAATGCAATCTTACTGTGATTTTTGGATTTTAATGTTATAGGTATCTCAGATATAACTTCTCTTTCACCTACACCCTCTATCTCACCTAAAGCATTAAACGCCTTGTCGGTGTCACTGTAATTTTCCAATGTAATCTTTACATCATATTTTGCAATATCTCTAAAATATCCTATAAACATCTTGTTTATGGCATTTTGTGAAGCCAGCAATGTACAAGACATGGAAAATGGGAAAGCTATAGCAAATGCAATAAAAAATGTTCTGAAAGGACTTCTTAAGATAGAACGTATTCCCATTTTATGCATAACATTAAAATTTTTGATAAAACCGAAGGAAAAATTATTATTAACTTTCGGTGTTGCCGCTCGCATAGCTTCAGCCGCCTGTATCTTTACAATTCCGCCAACGCCGAAAATAACCGCAATAAAACTTGCAAAAGCGGCTATCAAAAATCCCTTCAATTTTGTAGAAACGGGGTCTATATAATTTGGTGAAGGCAATGAGAAAAATTCCGCATACTGATTAAACATATATTTGCCGAAAGATCTTGCCGGAATACATCCCAATAATGCTCCCACAAAGCTTATTAAAATCGCCTGCACCAGATATGCACCTATAAGCTCCCTATTTCCAAGACCCATAGCCTTCATAGTTCCTATAAGACTTCTGTCATTGTCAATCATCTTTTTAAGTACCGTATATAACATAAATACGGACATTGACATAAATATTGCAGGCAATATTGTACCTGTTCCGGTAAGCTCCTTTATTTCACCGTCAACCATATTGTAACTGCTTTGTTTTTCCTTATTTGTAAAACTTTGTAAGCCGAATTGTGATAAACGCTCTCTAAGTTCATATCTTAACGCCTCATAAGAATAACCCTTTTCCATTTTAAAACTTATTTCATTTACAGTATCTTCTCTGCCAAGCATCTTTGAAAGTTTGTCTGAATTTACAATTGCTATATCATAATCCTTTCCGTCAGAGATTACCGCACCGCTTGGAGGAATTGCATATATATAATTCGGAGCGGATGCAATCCCGGCTACTATAAAATCATAGCTCTCCCCGTTATGTATCAGACTTAGAGTATCTCCCTCTTTTAAATGCCTTGATTTCATCATCTTTGCACCTATAAATATCTGCTCATTCCCGGGAATTATATCAGGCTTTAATAAAGGTCTGTTAAGATATGCATCTTTATCATAAGATAATACATGCAAATTGGCGATATCTTTGATTTTTTCTCCCGTCACTCTTAAATCTGCACTTAAAATACCTGATGCCTTCTTAATTCCCGGATAATCTTCAAAACTTTTCAGCCTTTCTTTCGGCATTGATATAACACCGGCAAAGATATCAGCCATATTATTTTCTTCATAATAGCTATATACCTGTGACTTAAGATTTATAAATGTATCATTCATTGAAACAAAAATAAAAATCCCAAGTGCCATTATAAAAGTTGCACCTATATATGTTCCCGGACTCTTTTTTGCCGCTCTGAACAAATTTTTTACAAAGTATTTCATTACCACACCACCTCATCAGGACTTTGCGGATGCTCATTTGTTACTATTTTTTTGATATCTCCGTCCTTAAGATAGAACACTCTGTTTGCAATTTTTGCCACATTTTCATTATGCGTTATTATCATAATTGTCTTGTTGTATTTCTTATTAAAATCCACAAGTATTTTGAGGATTTGAACTCCTGTTGATATATCCAAAGCTCCTGTAGGTTCATCACATAGAAGTAAATCGGGATTTTTACAAATCGCTCTGGCAATAGCAACTCTTTGCTGTTGACCTCCGCTCATTTTTCCGGGATAATGATCCCTTCTGTCCCAAAGTCCCACCTGAGTTAAAAGTTCCTTAGGATCAAGAGGATTTGGTGAAAGTTCCGCCGCCAGCTCCACATTTTCAAGTGCATTCAAATTCGGCATAAGATTATAAAACTGAAATATAAAGCCTATATTTGCACGTCTGAAAGCTGTAAGCTCATTTTCATTCATACTGCTTAGATCAATTCCGTTATAACTTATGCTTCCGCCACTTACAGTCTCAATCCCGCCAAGAATATTTAAAAGTGTAGATTTACCTGAGCCTGAAGGCCCCAAAATAACCACAAGTTCACCCTTATAGATATCAAAACTTACATCATCAAGAGCTACCACCTTGACCTCTCCCAACAGAAACTCTTTATGTATATCCTTTGCAATTATAAGTTTTTCCATATATTTTCCTTTCAAGCTTATCAGCCCATATAAAATCTTCTGATATATTGCTTTGAAAGCTTAGACATTTCCTCATCCAATACGGGAATACCTATTGCATCAAGAATTACTTTCAACATATCGATTTTCCTGCATGCATCCTCCATACCGTCATCTGAAAGCGTCGGCAAAAGCCAGACCTTTGAAAGCAATGAAAATACTTGTGCCGCCTCCTTGGTATAGTTCGGATCAACACTCATAGAGCCGTCTTTAATACCCTGTTTTATAAGTTCTTCTATCTGTAATGAAAAAACCTTCAATACGGTTTCAACCAGTTGAGCAAAAATATGAGGATTATGCATCAAAGGCATTGTTTCCAAATCTATTTTTATAGCCACTTCATCATCAAAGTATTCCTTAAAACTCATCTTTATCTTATCAAGAGCATTAAGGTCGTGATATCTTTTCACAAGTTTTTCAATACTGTATTCCTCACACATTTTATCAAAAATCGAACTGAGGATTTCATCCTTTGACTTAAAATGATGGTATATGGCACCTTTTGTCATATCTCCAAGATTATTTACAATATCTTGTATTGACACGTTGTCATAGCCTTTTTTAATAAAAAGAGAGTAGGATGCTTTCAGTATTCGTTCCACAGTCTGTTCAGGATATTTATTTCTCGGCATATTTCCTCCAACAATAAAATTATATTATACATACCTACGGTACGTATGTATAATATAATATTTATCTTTATTTTTCAAGCAAAAAAAAGCCGCCACACATAAGTGCAACAGCTTTCCTTATATTGATAATGCCATATCCACCTGGCGTGAAAATGATACGCCGGTCTTACACCACAGTGCAAAATGCTCACAGTTATTTCTGGTAAGATTGTAGGATCTCTCTCCAAGTCTTGACCTGGCTCGCTTTATGGTCTCCTCAGGTGAGAACAATTGATACTTTGCTTTGAATATAAAATCAAATATACCGGTTCCCTCTCTGGGATTTTCAGTGAAGTTTGTGCTGCTCCTTAACTTCCTCGGCGGACCGCCCTCCTTTGGAAAATGCAGTACAAAGTAATCTTTGGATCCCTCTATAAAGCCCTTTAAATCTGTTTCATAGATACTTATATCCTTTCCGAAATCCTTAGTCTTATCCGCATAGTGTATGACCTTGCCTTCACCGATATATATACCGTAGTGATCATATAGTCTTCTTGAAACACCTATTACATCACCCGGCTTTAGGAAGCTGTCTGAAACCAATCTGTCAAACTTATCCTCCATAGCACTCATACTTCCTGTGGCTTTTCTTATATTATTTTTATCCAATATCCTTGCATGATCATCCAATAAGTTTTGTTGCAGTCTGTATCCGTTCTTTACTTTCTTATCTCTCCAAAAATGCTGCTTGCCGGTAATCTTTTCTTCCTTATTAGGTCTGTCGCCGCCCGGTTTCATCAAAAGTTTACCTGCAATCAAAAGTGCTAATAACATAATCCCCCCAAAGTAATATAATATAGTTAGGTCTCACTAAGTTAGGCATAACTAATATATACTACTTATAGGACTTTTTCAAGCAAAATTTTATGCTACCCCATCACTTTCCCGAAAATCTCTGAAGGAATATACGCTTTTATAGAGATACCCTCGTCTATGTACTCCTCACTCTTAATTTCTCCATATTTTCTAATAAAGGCAATCTTACCGGCTTCTTTATAAGAAAAAACATGCTCAAGATATACTCTTTGATTTTGTAATATATTTTCAATAGTCTTCTTTAAATCCTCAATGCCTTCTCCGGTCTTTGCAGACATCTTAAGAATCTTATCCGCATGAAAATCTCTCGGAAGCTCCTCTCCTTCCTTTATCAGGTCGGTCTTGTTAAAGACTGTTATAATATCTTTATCCACTACGTCAAGGCTTCTTAGAGTATCATAGACTACAAGCATCTGTGTGCTTGCCTCCTCATTTGACGCATCCACCATATGCACCAAAAGATTTGCATACTTGGCTTCTTCAAGTGTTGATTTAAACGCCTCTATAAGATGGTGAGGCAGCTTTCTTATAAAACCTACAGTATCAGTCACAAGTATTTCCTGACCGCTTCCAAGTTTCAACTTCCTTGTAGTAGGGTCAAGTGTTGCAAAGAGCTTGTCCTCCGCCAAAATATTTGCATCTGTCAGCTTGTTTAAAAGCGTCGACTTACCCGCATTGGTATATCCCACTATCGCCACATTGAAAGCAAGGTTTTCATCCCTTGATTTTCTTATCAGCTCTCTGTGACTTTCCACTTTTTTAAGCTCGGCCTTAAGCTGTGAAATTCTCTCATGAATAAGTCTTCTGTCCATCTCAAGTTTCTTCTCACCGGGACCTCTGGTACCTATTCCTCCACCAAGTCTTGAAAGACTGCTTCTAAGTCCTATCAGTCTTGCTGCAGAAAATTTCAGCTGAGCCAGTTCAACCTGAATCTTTCCTTCACTTGTTGTGGCTCTTTTTGCAAATATATCCAAGATAACCATAGTCCTGTCCATTACCTTGGTATCCAGCAAATCTTCCAGATTTCTAAGCTGTGCCGGTGTAAGCTCGTCATCACATACCACACCTGTGGCATCAAGCTTATCTATTCTTTCTCTTACCTCTTCTATCTTGCCTTTGCCAAGATAGGTGCCGGGATGTATCCTCTCTCTTGACTGGATAATACTCTCAAGCACTGTAGCTCCTGCCGTGTCCACAAGCTCTGCAAGTTCTTTCATAGACTCTTTTGTATCGTCACCTACATCCACTCCTAGAAGTATAACTTTCTCATCTATTTCCTTTGTCTCAAATGTACTCATAATTACCTATCTTATTCTCGCCTTTAAGAATGCAACCTCATGTGAAACGCTCTCATCCTCACCGTATTTTTCAATATATGCGTTGAATGCTTCAAGCGCCTTGTTATAATCACTCTTATACTCATAACATGAACCCCTTGAAAACATCAAAGATTTCAGGGTCTCATCGTCGCTTTTATTAAGCTTTTTCTTTTCAAGCAACGCTATGCCATCATCCACAGCTTCAAGTGCCTTGTCGTAATCCTCTCGCTTTGACATATGCTTTGCATAAACCGCCAAGACCTTAGCATTCTTTCTGCCTGTCTCTTTTAAAAGTTTTTCCAAAAACTCTTCGGCACTGTCAAGGTATGCGGCATCCATCTTTTTGTCATACATATCCTCATAGTACTCCGCTATAGTAATACCTGCATTGATATGAAGCTCACTTTTATCGTCCTGCTTTGCGGCTTTATCGTACATATCTACAGCATTGTCAATATTTATATCCATATCGGTATTGCTGAGCTTGGTATATATAATTGAGAGCATATCCATGTACTCGCTTCTGTTCTCATCTGCCGATGTGAGCAGCCTGTAGCTGTGCTCCGCCGCCTTGTAATCTTTTGCTCTGTACTCCGCTTCCGCTCTGTATCTGAGTATATCTATTTCAAGCCCTCTTATATTGTTGCTGCCATGTGCTTCTATCGCCTTATCAAACGCTTCCACCGCCTCGGCATACTTTCCCTCATTTAAAAGTGCCTTTCCGGCTTCAAAGTTTTTTCTCTCTTTGCCTGAACATCCGCCAAGCATAATGACGGCAAGTACACCTACCGCAAACAATCTTCTAATTCCTCCCTGTACTACCAAAGCCACCTCTGTCAACCTCATTCAATTCTTTTACTTCTTCAAATGTAAACGCGTCCTGATGTTTTATTATCCTGAACTGACATATTCTGTCATTTACCTCTATAACGGTATCTCTCATAGCCAGCGCCGGGAACTTCCACTCGTCATTGTCTCCACAGTATGACTCGTCAATCACACCCATAGAATTGGTCTGCAGTATGCCGAAGTTTTTGAAGGTGGAACTTCTAGGTACCACCAACGCCTCATAGCCCTTGGGCAATTCCATTCCCACGCCGAGTTTTATCAGCTTATATTCTCCGCTTTTAAGTTCCACCCTTTCGGCGGCTCTCAAATCTATCCAATCACTTTTGCCGTCAATGAATTTGAGCTTTTGTATTTCATCACTAAAGTATTTTATCTTTATCTTCAACTGTTTATCCTCACTTGTTTACATTTGCTTCGCTCTCAAAACCGAACTTCCAGCCGGTCTCTTCTTCCACCTCATGTACAATCTCCGCCTCAAGGTCGGAATCAAGCCTAGGCAGAGACTCTTTTGACTCTATACCGAATCTTCTGAGGAACTCCTCCGTGGTCGCAAACTGTGCCGGTCTTCCGGGAGCATCCAGTCTTCCCGCCTCGTACACCAGACCGAACTCCACAAGCCTGTTCACCACATGATCCGATGAAACTCCTCTGATATGCTCTATCTCAGACTTGGTTATAGGTTGCTTGTATGCAATGATTGACAATGTCTCAAGTATGGCATCTGTCAGCACCTGCTTTTTGGGAGTCTTACAAACCCTTATAAGCTTGTCATAGTATTCGGACTTGGTACACATCTGCACACAGTCTCCCAAGTCTATTATCTGTATTCCTCTGTTTTCCTTATTATATTTATCTTTCAGCGACTCAAGATTTTGAATCACTTCACTTTCTTTCATCTCAAGGGCCGCACAAAGCTGTCTAATCTCTACAGAAGCTCCCAGTGCAAAGAGTATCGCCTCTATTGCCGCCTCCGTCTTGGTTAATTTAGCCATCAAGTATATCGCTAAGGTCTAGCGTTTCCTCCTTTCCCTCTTCTTCCAAAGTCTCTATCTGCATTTCACCGAAAACCTCTTCCTGTGAAAGCGCAATCTTACCTATTTTCATCAGCTCAAGCACACTTAAAAAAGTGACAACGACCTCAAGCTTTGTAGGCTGATCTTCAAGCAATGCTCTGAAGGTAAACTTCCTATGTTTTCTGGCATACTCCATTACATCCTTTATCTTCGCCTCAAGCGATACAGGTTCCTTTTTTATAGTGCCGAAATTGCTTCTTACCTTATCTATTCGGTTGTCCTTTTGCTTCATCACGCGGTCAAAGACCTGTCTTAACTTATGCAGATTCAAATCTCCGAAAAGCTCGTCAAGGTCTACAGGCTCTTTGTACTGTTCCACTTCATCAGGAATAGTCGGACTCTTATAAAGTATCTTCTCGGCATCAAAGTACTTGCCTGCAAGTTCATTTGCCATAAGCTTGTACTTCTTATACTCAAGCAATCTCTCCACAAGCTCGGCTCTGGGGTCAATGACTTCCTTGGTCTCTTCATCCTCTTCAAGAGGCAAAAGCATCCTCGCCTTTATATCCAAAAGTGTTGTAGCCATCACTATAAATTCACTCATAAGGTCAAGGTCGTCCGTCTCCAAATGATTCATATAATTCAGATACTGCTCGGTTATACTCACTATCGGAATATCGTATATGTCCACCCTGTCTCTCTCTATAAGATACAGCAAAAGATCCAGCGGACCTTCAAATCTCTCCAATTTGTATGAAATCTCCATACTCACCTCTCATAAACTCACTCAACCTTATCATTGTACCAAATTTCAAGCTCTTTTGCGACCTTTAAGATTGATTACCACAAGCTCCGACATATCATTGAGCCTGATATTTATACTGTGTGTACCAAGCCCCGCTCCTATTATCTCGGTCATATTTCCAAGTCTTTTCATTCCAACTACCAATCTGTTAAAAAAATGAAACTGCGGAGTCATTACTCCGATTCCTGCCGGCAGTCTTATCGTTCCTCCGTGAAAATGTCCGCACAGCGTCAGATCCACGCCGCTTCTTTCATAGTCTTTTATAAAAAGAGGTGAATGTGCCATAAGTATGTTGTAATGTGACCTGTCAATATGCAGTCTATCTTTTATATAATCTATATCAAGCGTTTTTTTAAACCTGCGCAGATAATACTTTTTTTCAAGGTCAAGCCCGTGAATACGAATATTCTCACCGATATCCACACTGCTGTCAGACAGATATACTATCCCCATATCTTCCAATATCCGCTTATATCCGAGGTAACTAAGCCCGAACTTGTTCTCAGACAGTCTCTGCTCATGGTTGCCGTTTGCATATATACAGGTATATTTATCTGAAAGTTTCTTTAAAAGCGGCAAGACATTCTCTATTCCAAGCTTACTCTTTACAGTAATCATATCTCCGCCTATCAATACGATATCGGGAGATATTTTATCTATACCCTCAAGAAGCTTTATATTATTTTTGCCGAAGCTGTTGTTATGTAAATCGGTCAAAAAGACTATTTTTTTGCCGCCTTTTATCTTGTCGGTAGATATATTGTAATGTACTACCTTAAACTTTTTTCTCTCATAAAAAGAACGGAGCAGCAAGGCACTACACCCCACTGCTCCCAATCCTATAATTTTAGAAAATATATTTTTCATCAAACTCCTAGCTTACCCAGACTCCGTCGCTGTTTAAAACGTAGCCGTCAGGTGTGGTGGTATTTGTCAACATTTTACCATCACTTCCCAAATAATACCATAGTCCGTTATACTTAAGCCAAGATGAAGAGTTCATAGCACCCGAATCTTCCATATAGTACCATGAACCGCCGGTATCCTGTCTCCAGCCTCTTGCCATGCGTCCGTCCGCATCAAACCAGTACTTTTTACCGTTGATATTGAGAACCTCGGCTCTGGCACTTGTATTGTCAGACTTTATATAAAACCAGTTGCCGTTGTTTTCCTTCCAACCGACATCGGGTGCCATTCCCGGACCGTAGTTTTCGGCCTTCATCACAGATGTTCTGATTTGCTTCGGTGCAAGCTCAACCTTTGCACTGTCCGCCATTGTAATATTCTGCGCCTGCTTTGCCGAAACCGCCTGATTTTTTGCAACGGCTCTGCCTGTGTCCTTTGAAGCAATATTTATTCCGCCACTGCTTGCTATAGAAAAGCCGTAGTCAAGCAATTTCTTTGTATCGTCATAATGAGTGCCCTTACATTTAAGAACTACCACTACCAGTCTGATACCGTTTCTTTCGGCAGCCGTTACAAGAGTATTTCCGGCACTCTTTGTATATCCGGTCTTACCTCCTATTACTCCGTCACAACTTATCTCTCCCGTAACCATCTTGTGGTGCATCTTTACGGATGAAGGCGCAGACTTTG
Source organism: uncultured Lachnoanaerobaculum sp. (assembly GCA_963518365.1). Classification (GTDB taxonomy): domain Bacteria; phylum Bacillota; class Clostridia; order Lachnospirales; family Lachnospiraceae; genus Lachnoanaerobaculum. The sequence continues at coordinate 14,313 of CAUQKD010000026.1, forward strand.
AATTTGTAGCTGTAAAAGTATAACTTCCCGCGCCTGCCGCAGCCCTGAATGTCGGATTTTTAAATGCCTCAGCCGCAATAAGCGCCATATCCTTGGCTGTCGTTTTGTGGTTTTGGTTGTTAAGTCCGTTCGGATTTACAAAGTTGGTATGAGTTGCTCCAAGCTCTCTTGCTCTGTTGTTCATCATATTTGAAAAGCCTGCAACAGACCCTCCTATATGTTCCGCAAGACCGTTTGATACTTCATTGGCCGATGCCAACATCATTGCGTAAAGTGCATCTCTTACACTCATACTGTCTCCGACTCTGACAGGTAAAACTGTTGCACCGCTCTCAAGATTTGCGACAGCCGAACTGTTAAAGTATACAGTGTCGTCAAGATTTGCCTGTTCCACTGTAAGCAGGCCTGTCATTATCTTTGTGATGGATGCCGGCGCAAACTGAGTATCGCCGTTTTTCTCATATAAAAATTCGCCTGTATTGGCATTGTATACCGCCGCTCCCTGTGCGCCTATACTTGGCGGTGTCGCCGCATATACCGCTATAGATTCAGGTACAAAAGATATTACAGTTATGGATAAGACTACAGCCAATCCTGTTGAAATTATTCTCTTAAGTCTCATATTTCCTTCCTACTTTATTTTATTGAGGACAATCTCTAATCACAGCAAAAATACTATAATGAGCTTTTGTATGATTATGCCTCATGTGTTAATATTGTATCACATATATTGAACGCAAATATTAAGTAAATCTTACATAGCTATGACTTTATACTAAACCGGAGTAATTTAGTAAAGTATAAACAAATAATATTAAGAAAATCGTAATATAAAAAGGCCGAGCACCTAAAGCTCGGTCTGAAAATTTATTATATTATCTATATATTTTCTGTAAGTTCATTCATAATGTCCGCTACATGCTCAATCTTGTTTGCTCTGTATGCATTGGCTCCGCAAAATAAAAGTGCATGACTCTCGTCCGAGTTTGCGGCACAACAGAGTGCCTCGGTGATACAGTAAGGTATGGTCTTTCTGTCACATACCGAAGTGGAAAGACAGTTACAACAACGCCTTATAGGAACAGGTCCTTCCTTTAATCTGTCCATAAAGTCGTTTCTGATTGCTCTTCCCGGCATTCCGACAGGAGATTTTGTAATAACTATATCTTCTTCTTTCGCGTCTATATATGTCTGCTTATAATCATCAGGCGCATCACATTCATATGTGGTTACAAACCTTGTACCCATCTGTACACCGTCCGCACCCAGACTCATGGCATGTGCCATATCCTCTTTTGTATATATGCCGCCTGCTACAAATACGGGAATCTTTTTGCCGAATTTTTCTTCATAGATTCTTACTTCTTCTATGATTTCTTTTATTTCGGCATCATACTTATCTCGTTTGTAGTTTTTGCTTGCCATAGTATCCGCACCGAATTCATGAAGCTCTTCATATGAAAAGCCTAAGTGTCCGCCTGCAAGAGGCCCTTCTATAACTACGGCATCGGCAGTGGTCTTATACTTTCTGTCCCACATCTTTAATATGACTTTGGCACTTTTTCTGC
>CAUQKD010000027.1:0-15623 GCA_963518365.1 uncultured Lachnoanaerobaculum sp.
TCAGGATAAGAAGAGAAAAGAAGGCATCGATGCAAGAAATGAGGCCGACTCTATAGTATTCCAGACTGAGAATGCTCTAAAAGAGGTTGGTGACAATCTTGATGCAAATGACAAGGCTGCAGTTGAAGCTGATCTTACTACATTAAAAGAGGCTATCAACAGAGCACCGATTGATGCTATGACAGATGATCAGATAAATGATATCAAGGCAGGCAAAGAGAAGCTTATGGAAAGTGCTCAAAAACTGTTTGCAAAGGTATATGAGAAGTCGGGAACACAGGGAGCAACAGGTGCCGAGGGTGCTGCACAGGCAGGCGGCGAGGCAACAGGCTCATCAAGTGATGACGACGTTATAGATGCTGATTACAAAGAGGTATAATAAGGAGAGCAAAGGATGGCAGAGAGTAAAAGAGATTACTATGAAGTACTCGGTGTTGACAAAAACGCTGATGACTCTGCAATAAAAAAGGCATATAGAGCGCTGGCAAAGAAGTATCATCCGGATGCAAACCCGGACAATCCTGAAGCCGAGAAAAAGTTCAAGGAAGCCGGCGAAGCGTATGCCGTACTAAGCGATCCTGAAAAGAGAAGACAGTATGACCAATTCGGTCATGCTGCCTTTGACGGTGGAGCAGGTGCGGGAGCCGGAGGCTTTGGCGGATTCGGAGGCTTCTCAAGCTTTGACTTCGGCGGTGACGATATATTCGGCGACCTCTTCGGAGGAATGTTCGGAGGCGGCGGCGCAGGCAGAGCCACAAGAAACGGTCCTATGAAGGGCGCCAATGTCAAAGTTGCGGTAAGGCTTACATTTGAAGAGGCTGTTTTCGGATGTAAGAGAGATGTTACCGTCAACTACAAGGACGAATGTCCTACCTGTCACGGAAGCGGTGCCAAGGCAGGTACTTCACCTACCACATGTCCGAAGTGTAACGGTAAGGGACCGATAAGATATTCGCAGCAGACAATATTCGGAACTATGCAGAATGTAAAGACCTGTCCTGACTGCGGCGGCAGCGGAAAGATTATAAAGGATAAATGTCCTGACTGTCACGGAAACGGATATATTCAGACAAAGAAGAAGTTCGAGGTGAATATACCTGCAGGCGTTGACAACGGTATGTCTGTGAGAGTTGCAGGCGGAGGTGAGCCGGGAGTGAACGGCGGACCTAGAGGAGATTTGCTTGTAGAGGTCATTGTAAGTCCTCATCCTATATTCAAGCGTCAGGATACAAATATATATTCCACAGTGCCGATAAGCTTTGCAAGGGCCGCACTTGGAGGCAGTATCAGAGTAAAGACTGTGGACGGTGATGTGGACGTATCTATTAAAGCAGGTACACAGACAGACAGCAGAGTCAGATTAAAGGGCAAAGGTGTTCCTTCTCTCAGAAATAAAAATGTAAGAGGTGACCACTATATTACATTGGTGGTATCGGTACCTACAAAACTTACAAAAGAGCAGAAGGCCGCACTTGAGGCTTTTGATGCTACAATGAATAAATAATATTTTATAAAACTTTTATTGTTTGGACGATTTGGAAGTCACGGGATTATATCTCGTGGCTTCTTTTACGTTCGTATTTGACGTATATACAGCTGTGAAGTATAATCAAGGTCAGAATAAAGCTAATAATGAGGTGTATTTATGGGAAAGATCAAAGTTGAAAGATGTGATATAGAAGGACTCTGTGTGATAACTCCTACAGTGTTTAAGGATGACAGAGGTTACTTTGTAGAGACATATAATAAAAATGATTTTACAGAGGCAGGTCTTGACATGGAGTTTGTACAGGACAATCAGTCAAAGTCATCAAAGGGAGTACTTCGCGGATTGCATTTTCAAAAGGAACATCCGCAGGGTAAGCTTGTAAGAGTTTTAAGCGGTGAAGTATATGATGTGGCTGTGGACTTAAGAAAAGACTCAAAGACATACGGAAAATATTTCGGTGTGGTACTTTCAGACGAGAACAAGAAGCAGTTTTATATACCGAAGGGGTTTGCACACGGATTTGTAGTACTTTCGGACGAGGCGGTATTTGCATATAAGTGTACCGACTTCTATCATCCGAACGATGAGGGCGGACTTAAGTATGACGACCCTGACATAGGTATAGATTGGCCGATAGAAGGATTAAAGCTTATAATGTCTGAGAAGGATACAAAGTGGAAGGGACTGAAGGAGACATTCAAGTTCTAATAAAATAACGAATGGAAACGGATATGAATATAATATCGCTTATACGAGAAATATTAAAATCAAGAAATATCATATGGGATTTGGCAAAGGCTGATTTTAGGAAGCGCTTTGTCGGGTCCTATTTTGGCGTGGCATGGATGTTTGTGCAGCCGGTAGTAACGGTACTTATATACTTTTTGATTTTCCAGATGGGATTTAAAAGTGTACCGCCTGTACCCGGAGTGCCTTATGTAGTATGGCTTGTACCGGGAATCGTACCTTGGTTTTTCTTTGCGGAGTCGCTTAACTTGGGTACTTCGGTACTTTCGGAATATAATTATCTTGTAAAAAAGGTAGTATTTAATGTGTCGATACTTCCTGTAATTAAGGTGATTTCATGCCTGATAGTACATGGGATCTTCGTGGTAATAATGCTTGTGATGACATTGGCATTCGGAAGATTGCCTATGGTAAGCTGGATAGGAATAATATACTACAGCTTTTGCCTTTCAGTATTTGCACTTGCAATTATATATATAACCTGTGCAATCAATGTATTTTTTAAGGATATGGCGCAGATAGTGGGTATCGCACTGCAGTTCGGCATGTGGATGACACCGATTATGTGGGACCCTACAATGTTCAGTTATTTTCCTTCAAAAGTGGAGACAATAATGAAGCTGAATCCTGTGTACTATGTGGTGGTGGGTTACAGAGACAGTATCCTAAGGGGAAACTACTTTTTTGAAAGACCGGGACTTACACTATATTTTTGGGTGGTCACAATAGTACTTTTATTTATCGGACTTAGACTTTTCAATAAGTTAAGACCGCATTTTTCAGATGTATTATAAGGAGAAGTATGCAGAGCAACTTAGCAATAAATGTCTGTGGTGTAACAAAGATTTACAGACTGTATGATAAGCCTATAGACAGGTTAAAGGAAAGTATTTCCATCACACATAAAAAATATCATAAGGAATTTTTTGCCCTGGATAAAATATCCTTTTGCGTGGAGAAGGGTTCTACGGTGGGCATTATCGGAACAAACGGTTCGGGAAAGTCCACCATACTGAAGATAATAACAGGTGTATTAAATCCCACCACAGGAAGCGTGGAAGTGGACGGTAATATATCAGCACTTCTTGAGCTTGGTGCGGGTTTTAACATGGACTATACAGGTATTGAAAATATCTATATGAACGGCACCATGATGGGATTTTCAAAGGCACAGATGGATGAAAAGCTTGATGAGATACTTGAGTTTGCGGATATAGGCGACTTCGTATATCAGCCTGTAAAGACCTATTCATCAGGTATGTTTGTGCGACTTGCCTTTGCACTTGCAATCAATGTGGAACCTGAAATATTGATAGTGGATGAGGCACTTTCCGTGGGAGACGTTTTCTTCCAGGCAAAATGTTACAGGAGAATGGAAGAGATAAGAAAGACCGGTACAACCATACTTATGGTAACTCATGATATGGGAAGTGTAATAAAATACTGTGACAAGGTAATACTTCTTAATAAGGGAAAATTCCTTGCAGAGGGACCTGCCGGAGAGATGGTGGATTTGTACAAGAAGATACTGGCAGGAAGAATGGATGATCTTGAAGCGGACCTTGCAAAGAGACTTGACAGTAATTTTGCGGATATGATGGAACTTAACAATGACATCAATAAAACTCATGTAAAAGAACATGACGGACTTATGAAGGAAAAAATGTCAATCAATCCGAATAAGACCGAATACGGTGACGGTAGGGCGGAGATTTATGACCTTGGAATATTGGACTCAAAGGGTGAGCTGACCAACCTTTTACTAAAAGGTGAGGAGTTTACGATTAGAGAGAAGATAAAATTCAATGCAAATATCGAGTCGCCTATATTCACATTTACCATCAAGGATAAAAAGGGTACAGAACTTACAGGAACCAATACCATGTTTGAAGGTGTGGAGGTAAAACCTGTAAAGCCGGGTGACGATGCGGTAGTGGAGTTTAAGCAGAAGATGACCTTACAGGGCGGTGAGTACCTTTTAAGTATGAGCTGTACCGGATTTGAGAACGGTACACATGTGGTTTATCACAGATTATATGATGTGACATTCATTACAGTTATCTCAAACAAGAACACTGTAGGTGTATATGATATGGAGTCGAAAGTAAAGCTTACTCAAAATAGCAAATAACGGGAGAGAAAATGGGTTTTTTAGAACTTGCAAAAAAGTATGGAAAAGATGAATACGGGCTTTTGAAGGAAAATCCCGGCCTTTGTAACTTGTCGTTTTTCTCATCTTTGGCACTTGGAAATACCGAGTGGCTTAATATAAAGGGAAGGACATTGTTTCTGGGAAGTCAGGTAGTCGTACTGGATGATTTGATAAAAAAATCAAAAGTATATGTCTATGAAGAAGAACCTGAAAAACTTGAAAGTATAAAAGCTGTTTTTGAAAGCAATATAGAGTATATTCAAGCTTTTGAAAACATAGATTTTAATGAGTTTGATACTGTAATTGCCTACGGCAGTGATATGGTATCTAAGCTTATGAGCGTGAAAAAACCTGATAAAAAGATTGTGCTGATATTTGATAACAGGTACGGACTTAATTACTTTGAAGATGAGTTTGGCGATAAGAATGCACTAAGTGTAAAAGATGTAAGAAATTGGATAGGTAAGAGCGATACATATTATCCGTATCCTAATTACAGATATGTATACAAGCTCTTTTCAGATAAGGAAATGCCGGGTGCAGGAGAACTCTCACAGATAAAGGCATATGATTATCCTAAGTTTGCACTTAAGGATATCGGAGACAGATTTTGTGAAGCGGCAAAGTCAAATGATTTTGACAGCTTTGCAAACTCATATGTCATAGTATCAGGTGGAGATGAAGAGAGCATCTATATAAAATACAACAGAACCAGACTTCCGAAATATCAGATAAAGACTGAAATAAGACGCAAAGATAACAAGAAGTATGTTGTAAAATCCGCGCTGAAAAAGGACGGTATTCCACATATCTTAGGTATGTATGACAAGTCAAAGCTTATTAAAAATGACAATGTAAATGTACTTAAGGGAGTGTTTAAAAATGCCGGAGAGATAAACTTTGAGTTTATTGAGGGAAAGTCTTTAAGTACCGTATGTGAAGATTGTATAAACTACAGTCTTGATAAATTTATTGAGAAGCTTTGTGAGTATATTGATAAGATAATAGATGAGGATGCACTGAACCTTGATGCGATATTTGACAACTTTATCTTTGAAGGTGATAAACTGACCGCTATAGACTGTGAGTGGGTATATGACAGCTCGATGGATTTTATAAATGACAGAAAGACTTTTATAAAATATCGTGCATTGCATAACTTCTATCAGAATAATGCAAAGAAGATTAAGGATAAGTTCAACTTAAGTGAAGAACAATTCCTCTTAAAGTTTGATATAGATGATATGGACGGGCTTGACTTTGAAGAAAGGCAGTTCCAAGAGTATATACATGGAGATTATCAGGAAGTTTACCTTGACAACTACTTTGTAGAGACTGTAAGCCGTGATATCCTGAATGAGGGACTTGAAGCGCTTAAAGAGTTGCCGCATGCAAAGAATAAGATAAGAGAGCTTGATGCGATAAATCAGGACAGAGAACTGGCTATAAAAGAGATGACAAGGCTTAGAACTCTGACAGACAATCATGTAAATAATCTGGGTATAATCATAGATAACTTAAGGCATGAGAATGAAGAACTTGCAAAGACTCTGAATGTATATAACGGCAACCTGTCAATACCGTTCAGAATCAGAAGAAAGCTCAGTACCATCTACAACAAAAAGTATCCTAAGGGAAGTATTGAGAGAAAGAAGTTAAACTACAGGATAATGAGTATCACTCACCCTATAAAATATTTCAAGTTGACACATTCCGCTGAAGGCAAGAATCTCATTGAGGGCGAATTCAAGATAGGTGATATATACAGAGAAAAGGGCAAGCTTAATTTCCCATATGTGGAAAACCCGAAGGTAAGTATTATCATTCCTGTATACAATCAGATACATTATACCTATGCCTGTCTGGTATCACTGATTGAAAATACTGATGAATACAGTTATGAAGTAATCATTGCGGATGATGTTTCAACCGATGCGACAAGTGAAATAGACAAGTTTGTATCGGGACTTGTGATTGCAAGAAATGAAACTAATCAGGGCTTTTTGAAAAATTGTAACAATGCCGCAAAAAAGGCAAGAGGAGAGTATATCTTTTTCTTAAATAATGATACTACAGTGGAAAAGAACTGGCTTCCTCCTCTTATAAAGTTGCTTGAGTCTGATAAGAGTATCGGCATGGTAGGTTCCAAACTGGTATACCCTGACGGCAGACTTCAGGAAGCGGGAGGCATCATATGGAGTGACGGCAGCGGATGGAACTACGGCAGATGTGACGACCCTAACAAGCCTGAGTATAACTATGTCAGAGACGTGGACTATATCTCAGGTGCCGCGATAATGCTTAGCAGAAAACTTTGGGAAGAGATAGGCGGATTTGACATAAGATATGCGCCTGCATACTGTGAGGATTCGGATCTTGCCTTTGAGGTAAGAAAGAGAAACTTAAGAGTGGTATATCAGCCGCTCAGTGTAGTAATTCACTTTGAGGGTGTATCAAACGGTACCGACGTCAACGGCACGGGGCTTAAGAGATATCAGGTGGAGAACAACAAAAAGCTTCAGGAAAAATGGAGTGATGAGTTTAAAAATCAGTATGACAATGTGGGTGTGCCGAATGCCTTCAGAGCCAGAGAAAGAAGCAGGGGCAAAAAAGTTATTCTGTTTGTAGATCACTATGTGCCTACATTTGATAAGGATGCAGGTTCAAAGACTACATTTCAGTATATAAAGATGTTTATAGAAAGAGGATATGTAGTGAAGTTCCTACCTGACAATTTTGCAAAGTCAGAGCCGTACACCACCATATTGGAGCAGATGGGAGTGGAGGTACTCTACGGCAATGAGATGAGGACAAATATATTTGAGTGGATTGAAAACAATCAGTCAAATATTGATATTGCCTACCTCAACAGACCTCATATCGCTACAAAGTATATCGATTTTATAAAGGAAAAGACAAATATCAAGGTCATATACTATGGACATGATTTGCATTTCCTTCGTGAGAGGCGTGAGTATGAGCTTACCGGGGACGTGGAGAAGAAGAATGCAAGTGCATACTGGAAGAGTATGGAACTTGATCTTATGAGAAAGGCGAGCATAAGCTACTACCCGTCAAGTGTAGAGGTGGACTACATACATACCTTTGATAAGAAGATAACCGCCAAGGCAATCACCGCTTACGTCTTTGATAAGTTTATGGATATAGATTACAATCCTGATGTCAGAGAGGGTGTACTGTTTGTCGGAGGATTTTCACATCCGCCGAATGCCGATGCACTGAAGTACTTCCTTGATAATATGTGGGATGAAATATACGCACAGATAAAAGCACCGTTTTATATAGTCGGATCCAATGCTACAGATGAGATCAAGGCAATGCATAATGAGGCAAAGGGTATCATTTTCAAAGGCTTTGTCAGTGAAGAAGAGTTAAAAGAGCTATACACCAAGGTAAGGCTTGTGGTAGTACCTCTAAGGTACGGAGCGGGAGTCAAGGGTAAGGTAATAGAGGCGCTCTACTACGGAGACCCTGTAATCACCACAAGTGTAGGTGCGGAGGGCATAGACAACTCATATAATCAGATGCTTGTGGCGGATGAACCAGCCGAGTTTATAACAAAATGTGTCGCGCTCTATACCGATAAGGAAGCTCTAAAGAATATGCACCTTGAGGCGACAGAGTATGTAAAGAACAGACACAGCATAGATGCGGTGTGGAAGATAATTAAAGAGGATTTTTAAATAATATTAGGGGTGATTATGGAAAAAGAATTTTATGCAAGAGTTTTTGAAGAAGTTCTCAGGTTGACAAACGATGGATTTATTGTGGTAGATGATAAAGCTGTGGTTATAGATATTAATGACAGTTATTCTTCATTTTTAGGAAGAAAAAAAAGATATTGTAGGAAATCCTATTACAGATTTTATTCCAAATAGTAAAATGGCTGATATTATGAAAAATGAATATAAAGAAGAGTTAGTTTTACATAAATATCAGCCGGGTTATATAAAAGACTCTGCAAATGATTTCGTCTTAGTCAGTCGGACATATGTTAAAGATTCCGGAGGAAATATAATTGGAGGCGTAGCACAGGTACATTTTCGAGAACAAGCAGTAAGTACGGCACGAAGAATGATAAAAGAGTATAATGAATTGGAGTTTCTAAGAGAGCAGTATAAACTGTTAAGCAATTCTCAACCCGGATTAAAGGATATAATAGGTAAAAGTGACATTATTTTAAATAAGAAGAGAGAAGCTATGCAGGCTGCTAAAACGAATTTTCCGGTATTGATTACAGGAGAAAGCGGAACTGGAAAAGAAGTTTTTGCAAGAATAATACATTATTCCGGACATAGGAGAGGTCGACCGTTCGTAGGAGTCAACTGTGCGGCGATACCGAGTGAATTATTGGAGTCGGAGTTGTTTGGTTATGAAGAAGGTGCATTTACAGGTGCGAAAAAGGGAGGCAAGAAGGGAAAGTTTATACAGGCTGACGGTGGAACTATATTTTTAGATGAAATAGGTGATATGCCACTGTTAATGCAAGCTAAAATTCTAAGAATTTTGCAGGAAAAGGAAGTTGATACTATAGGTGGGAGTGCGCCGATACCTGTAGACGTTAGAATAATATCTGCGACCGGAAGAAATCTTGAACAAATGGTTGAAGATGGGACATTTAGAGAAGATCTGTATTATAGGCTAAATGTAATTAACTTACATTTACCTCCGTTGCGCAGCCGAGTAGAAGATATACCCCCACTGGTACAATATTTTATAGATAAGCTTAATGAAGAGTATAAATTAAATGTTGAGATAGACAAGGAAGTTATAGAGGCTTTTTGCAAATATAGTTGGCATGGTAATGTACGAGAGCTTGAAAATGTTATAAAAGGTGCATATGCTGTATGTGACGGACTGGAAATTATATCGACAGACTTACCTGCCAAGTTTGGGATAGTTGTAACCGACAAAGTGAATGTAGATAAAAAGATATCGTTTGGCAGTAGTGAAAAAAATATTGATGCTTTAAATATTGTAGAAGAAGTACACTCTATAGGAAGCATGAAAAAATATTTAGCAGAAAAAGAAAGAGATATAGTATTATCTACGTATGAAAGGTTTAGAAGTGTACGCAAGGCGGCAGAGTATTTGGGTATGAGCATGCCGACATATGCCGGAAAATTACAATTTTACAGAGATTGAGTTTAAAAGATATGAAATAATAACTTTACCGTATCATTTTTAAAACGCTCCATGAGAGATAGAGAAGCGGGGCTAAGCGGGTTGAAAATAGCACCTGAAATATGTATTACTTTTGGTGTATCAGGAGCCAACTTTCATACAATGGGACTTCGGGGTTCGAATCTTATAATCTCAGTAAATAATGATAAGAAAGCAAATATATTTAATATAGCCGATTATTGTGTGATAAAAGATGTTAAGAGTGTTATAGACAAGTTATGTATAGATATATCAAAGAAAAGGCTTAAAAATACATCTGATGTAGTATCCTTTTTACTAGGGTATTTTGATGAATATAAAATAAATGAGATATAGGTACGAATATCAATATCGGTGATTAAAGCTCCAACTTTATCGAAGAGATTATTTCAGATAAAGTTGGAGTTTTTGATGCTGATATATACATGTCAGTATAGTTTTCTTATGCGACAATCAGAAATAGAGAGTTGGTCACGGTACTGAGCTACAGTTCTTCGAGATATAGTTATTCCTTGTGAATGCAATATCTCGGATATTTTTTGATCGCTGAAAGGCTTATTTTTGTTTTCTGTATCAATTATATTTTTAATCATAGACTTTATACTGCTTATGGTTGCATTATCATCTTGATTTGTTGTATAGCTGCTTTTTGAAAAAAATATCCCAGTGGAAATACACCATGACAACATTGCAGATATTTTCCGCTGACAGTTCTGCTGACAGTAGATTCGCTTATACCTATAGTTTTAGATGCATCTTTCATTTTACATGGCTTTAAATGCTCTTTTCCAAGTAGGAAAAAATTCTTTTGTGATTCTAAAATATATTCGGCAAGTTTCAATAAAGTAGTATTTCTTTTGGTTATATTATCTTTAAGAGTATTGATTTCATTAATTCTATGAGAAATATAATTCGAAAGTTGTTGGTCGGAGCTGTTCATTTTTATATATTTTATGTAATCATAATTTATATTTAGTTGAAAAAGATCATTTGTGACAATATAAAAATTATCTTTAAATTTTACTATAGTTATATCCGGGATAATATATTTTAAGGTTTGCCCTTCACTAAAGCCTTGTGAGGGTCTGGGATTAAGTTTTAAAATATTTTCCTTAGCTTTAATAACATTGTCAATATCGGTATTTAGCAATTTTGAAATCTTTCTAAGATCGTTTTTGCTAAGTAAATCCAAGTGGCTATTTATTATAGCCTTTTCAGTTGCATAAGTACTCTCTTCATCCAATTGGAGTTGCAGACATTCAGATAAACCTTTAGCGCAAACACCTTTGGGATCCGGTTTTTTCATTATGTCAAGACAATTATTTAAAACGAATTTATCGGTATTAAAAATACCGGATAGTTCACTTATTCCACCGGGGAAATATCCGTTTTTATCTAAGCTGTTTGCAATATAAAAAAATATTTCATGTTGTTCATTCGTATAATTTCCACCCTGAAGCTGAGATAGAAGATTTTCACAAAGTGTTTCTTCATGTGGCAGGGAAAGGTTCTCAAAACTGTCATACTCACCAATATCAGAGTAATTAAAAGTTTCATAGTTTATAATAGAAAGGTTATTTTATTTATCGATTTGTACATTAGAAATACTATATTTTGTATTACCACATATATCAATAAACGGGTTATCAAGAGAGAACTGTTCAATATAGTCAGTTAACTCCTGATGATTCATCTGCAATATATTTATGTATTGTAACATTTTTTGTGAGATTTTTTGCGTTATATTTTGTTTTAAATTTATGCCCATATTGAAGTACTCCTGTATATTTACTATAAACTAAATAATTATATTAGATATATTATAACATAAAATTAGTTATATTTGTTTATCCTAAAATAATAAAATCCTTATAGATGTTGACATAACTAATTTAATACAAGAAAAAAAATTTCTTTTAAAAATTTATTTGTATTTGCACCAAAAGTATAAATGCACAAAAATATAAATAAAAAATATGCAAAGCAGAGAAAATATTTTTATATATTGACAAAATATAATTAAGGTATAAAATAAAATTACAAATATTAAACATTAGAGGAATTTTATAAAATATAGTTACATATTTGAAATAAAATTTCTCGGAAAGTAGGGGAAATATGAAATTGAGTAAAATTGTAAAAAGAGGTATCGTTGCAATGCTGGCAGGTACTATGTTGATGAGTTTAGCGGGGTGTGGGAATAGTGGGACCGCTAACAGTGATAAATCAACTGAGGCCACACAGGAAAAGTCATCGGCCGGAGAAAGTAAAAAGACTGAGGGTGTAACTATAAAATTCCAACAATGGTGGGGTGGAGAATTGCCGGATGGATATTTACAGAAAATATGTGACGATTATGAGGCGGCTACAGGTAATAAGGTAGAATTGCTCACTGCACCTTGGGCTGATACTAAGACAGCGATAACAGCGGGAGCAACAAACGGTACAATTGCAGATGTGCTGAGTATAGATGGAGCGTGGCTGGCAGAATTTGCAGATATGGGGATTTTAACAGATCTTTCTACTGTAGGTGTGAAGCTTGATCTTGCAAGTGATGTTTGGAAAGTAAAAGACACTGATTATGTAGTACCGATATTAAACTTTGCATATCCTATGTATGCCAATATGGATATATTGGAAAAGTCGGGAGTTGAGAAGATACCTACAACATGGACTGAACTTGAGCAGGCTTGTGAAAAGATAAAAGCGGCAGGTTATTCAGCTTTTGCCTTAAACTTAGGAACCACTAATGCAAATGGAATACAGAATGTATATATGGGTACAGGTTGGGCATCAGGAATAACATTAAAAGATAAAGATGGAAAATATGTAACTAAGGATAATAAGGAACTTGCTGATTTAGCGGAAATGTATAAGAAATTATATGATTCGGGAGTATTGTATCCGGGAATGAGCACATTAGAAGAAGCGGAAATGACCAGTAATTTTGCTGCAGGAAATTGTGCATTTACTGTGGCATCAGCTGCAACTATGAGTCAGTTTGAGAAGCTGAATTTCAAAGCGGCCACTATACCTGTAAAAGATGGATATACAGACAAAAGCGGTATTTGCTATGCCAGTTGGGCTGTTGGTATTTCACAATCTTGTAAAAACAAAGAGGCTGCAGCAGAGTTTATAAATTTCTTACTTGGTGGAAAAGATGGTAAAGACGGATCGGCTTCTGCGGGATTGGCATCAACAATGTCAGCATTTCCAAACAGTAAGGTCGCTACACCGGATTATAGTTCAGCACCAAAACAGTTCCAAGAGTATTACGAAGAATATAAGAAAAACTATGTAATAAATGAGTTTATAGGGTTGGCAAATGCTTCAGATGTTATGACCTCAATGACAAATGACTTAGTAATGTATCTTGAAGGTGATATGGAAGTTAATAAGATGCTTGAAAATTGGCAAAATTATTTAGATAATGCCGGTAAATGATAGGCGTATTATGCCAAAAGATATAGGAATATTTACACTGTCATTTAATATAAAAATAGTTATTGATAAAGTTGTTACGTGAGGGGGATTGTTTTGAATTTACTGACGGGAAAGAAGTCTGCACCATATAGATATTTGTTACCGACAGTGGTATTGATGATTATATTTATGGTTATACCAATTTTTATGGTAATTACATATTCATTTGCAGACAAGGCAGTTGTATCTAAGAATCCCTCTTTTGTGGGATTGGATAATTATTTTAAGCTACTTAAAGATACCGTTTATTGGAAGTCTGTATATAATACTTTTATATTTGTAACGGTAAGTGTTGTTGCACATTTAGTGATTGGAATGTTATTTGCAATGCTGCTGAATTCAAAGTATTTTAGTATAAGGACAAAGACAATTGCACGTGTTATATACATATTACCATGGGTCTTTACCGCTTCTGTTGTTGCTATACTTTGGAAGTTAATGTTGCAGCCGTCCGGAATTGTAAACTATATATTATCGTTATTTCCACATGTACATAGAGATACGGAATGGCTTAGTGACAGAACGATTGCATTATCGGTTGTATGTTTTATAAATATTTGGTGTGGATATCCGTTTTATATGATTAGTATTTTAGCAGGTCTGCAAGGTATTTCAGAAGATCTGTATGAGAGTGCCGCTATAGATGGAGCTAATGATTTAAGCGCATTTTTTAACATTACAATACCACAGTTAAAGCCTATTTTAATCAGTATTGCAATGTTGGATTTTATTTGGACGCTCCAAACATTTAATGTTATATGGATGCTCACAGGAGGAGGCCCGGTTAACAGTACACAGACTTTAAGTATATATATATACAAACTGGCGTTCCAAAAGGTGGATTACAGTATGGCTGCTACAGCTGCTACAGTTCTTTTATCGGTTTGTATTATTGTGGCGGTGTTCTATGTAAAGCAACAGAAGAAAGTGAGAGGATAGCAATGGTAGGGAGCAACAAAGGAGTAAAGAAGATAATATCTACAATATTGTTAATATTGGGAGCTTTATTTGCATCATTTCCTATTCTGTGGATGATATGCTCATCATTAAAAGATAATTCTATGATTTTTTCCTGGCCGCCAAGATTTGTAGATAAATCATTTAGCCTAAAGTCATATATTGCAGTTATAACTGACGGTACGAAGGTAAGGTTTTTTATAAATAGTTATATTGTTTCAATTTGTGTAGTTATTGCGACACTGTTAATCGGCATATTGGCAGCATATGCATTTAGCAGATTTGATTTTCCGGGTAAAGGAATTTTAAATTCAATAATAATAAGTGTGCAGGCAATTCCTCCGATTGTTTTGCTGATTCCGTATATGGGATTGATTGTTTCAATGAAGCTGTTTAATTCTTATATGGCATTGATATTGACGTATTTAATTATGACATTGCCATATTGTATTTTGATGATGACAGGATATTTTAACACATTGTCAAGAGAGCTGGATGAAGCGGTAATGATTGATGGAGGATCCAGGTGGAAAGCATTGTGGTATATACTTGTTCCGATAGCATTGCCAAGTATGGTATCGGTTGGAATGTATACATTTATGCAAGCGTGGAATGAATATTTATTTGCTTTGGCATTGACGCAGACAACTGATATGAGAACGGTACCTATAGGTATAAATTTACTTATGGGGCAACATGCATATGATTGGAGTCAAATGATGGCTATGAGTGTTTTGGGTTCCATTCCTGTTTTGATATTATTTGTATTCTTTCAAAAATATTTTGTTGCAGGAATGTCATCAGGTGGAGTTAAAGGTTGAAATAAAAATAGAAAAGAGGAAGATATGATATTAAATATGAAAGATTTGCTTGAAGTGGCAAAGAATAAAGGATTTGCTGTTCCGGCATTTAACATTAGTGATTATAGTATGTTTAACGGGATTATGGAAATATGTGAAGAAGAAAATGCGCCTGTCATTATTGCAATACATCCGGATGAGTTAAGGCATATTACATCGGAAATGGTAAAAGGGATACGAGAGAGGATAATATATTCTAAAATACCTGCTGTAATACATTTGGATCATGGAGCTTCTATTGATCAAATTATGAAAGCGATACAAGCCGGGTTTACATCGGTAATGATAGACGGGTCATTGTTGAAATATGAGGATAATGTCGGTATATGTAAAAAAGCATGTGAATTGGCTCATTCGGTAAATGTGTCTGTTGAAGGTGAACTTGGAACTATAGGGAATACAGATTCTGTAGAGACTACCGCACCTGAAGATATTTTATATACAAATCCGGGTCAAGCATATGATTTTTCACAAAGGACAAAGATAGATTGTTTGGCTATTGCCATAGGAACTTGTCATGGGATATACCCTAAAGATAAGGTACCTAAATTAAGAATAGATATATTGGATGAAATAAAAAAAGAAGTATCTATCCCGTTAGTATTGCATGGCGGTTCATCAAATAAAGATAGCGAGATTGAAAAAGCTGTAGAGCATGGGGTAAACAAGATAAATATATCAAGTGATATTAAAGTGGCATATTATAACAAGATGAGAGATGTTCTAAAAGATACATCACTTAGAGAGCCGA
>CAUQKD010000028.1:0-15596 GCA_963518365.1 uncultured Lachnoanaerobaculum sp.
AAAAATAAGAGGGCAAGCACCCTCTTATTCTTCTGCCCAGAACAATTCATCTAAAGTCTTATCAAGTGCGCGGCAGATGGATAGACATAGGCGAATTGTGGGATTGTAGTCTCCCTTTTCTATAGCATTTATTGTTTGTCGGCTGACCCCTACCAGATCTGCAAGCTGCTGTTGGGAGAGGTCTTTTGCGGCTCTGGCAGATTTTAATTTAAGGTTTTTCATAGTTCCCCCTTATTCTTCATCTTTTTTAGATCTGTCTATCACCAATTTTATTACCAAGTTTAAAGTTAAAATGATAAAGGCAACAGCCACAATAAGATTTATGCCTTCTCTAAACTGTAACACTCCGTCTTTAAACAATGTGTGATCTGCTACAGACCTTATTAAGTAGTAGGCATTTAATAAAAATATAATGATATAGGTGATAAAGTGCTTTTTATAATTATTATTTTTATAACTGCCGTAGGCGTCATTAAAAATAATATAAGTATTCAGCACAATACCTGATATAAAAAGTATTATAACACTTATGAGATCATTTGAAACAGGTAATGATAGAGTATCTTTTGTGAATACATGTAAAATTGAAAGTATCATTACGGTAAAGTAAGCATAAGTATAACCGCGTCCTCTGACAGCCAACTGTCTTTCATCATATTCTTCTTTCGACTTTTTTGAATTAAAAGCCAAAACTCCAAATACACCTACAAAAAATAAAGCAATCATAATATATTCCATAAAAACTCCTTTCAGACAAAATGTCATATATGTTTTACATCGTCAATATAACTCTATAATTACATTATGTCAAGTATATTATACTTTATGTAAGATTATATACTTGCTTAAAACATATATAATTGATATAAATAGGATGTATCAACATAGAAAGGAGTTTTCCTATGAAAAAATTTGGGGTAACAGTATTAGCGGTTATCTGCGGTTTGGTTCTTTTTGCTTTTGCTAAAGCCGATTCTATATCTAATAAATATTATGGTGTATTTATAGGTATGACTAAAGAAGAGGGGATTAAGCTCAGTGATTACAAAGTTCTTGTACTTGAACCGACACAATATAATAAGGATGATATAAAGAAACTACATGAAAAGAATAAAAAAATATATGCCTATCTTAATATAGGGTCTTTGGAAAACTATCGCCCATATTATGATAAGTTCAAAGATAAAGTCTTGGGTAATTATGAGAACTGGGAAGATGAGTACTGGATGGACGTGTCTGATAAGGAATGGCAAAATCTTATAGTAGATGAGCTTGGGAAAAATATAGCAGATAAAGGCTTTGACGGATTTTTTATAGATAACTGTGATGTGTACTATCAGTTTCCCGAAGAGAAAATATTTGACGGACTTTGTTCAATACTAAAGGGAATTGGGAAGTATAATCTTGATACTATAATAAACGGAGGAGATACATTTGTAAGCAAATGTATTGATGAAAAAATTGCAAAGGAAATGTTTGATGGAGTCAATCAGGAATGTGTATTTACAAGTATTGACTTTGAGAATAAAAAATTCGGTAAAAAATCATCTAAAGACCGTGAATATTTTATACAATATTTGGATAAAGTAAAAATGGAGGGACTTAAGGCATTTTTAACAGAGTACGGAGCTGATATAAGAACTTTACAAGAGATTGAAAAATATTGTAAAGATAACGGATTTCATTGGTATAATGCAAAGAATTTGGAGTTAAAATAGTATTTTTACAGCTTTTATATAGTATAGGGGGTATAGGTATATTGCTTAAAATTTAATTTTTTATATTGACTTTTTTATTGGAAATGTTAGAATATCTAAATGTTATGAATTGGCATTCATAAGACACAATAACATTACTAGGAGGAGGTATTTATGAAAAAGTTGGCGATATTGGCGGGACTTTGTATTACAGCATTGAGTATGTCCGCTTGCAGCTCTCAAAAAAGAGTGGTAGGTTCTAAGGGTGATGAATTCTCTGTTAAAAAGGATGTGGAGAAGGTCAGCAATGAGGCACAGTCAGGTGATAAGGCTTATGAGCCTTATACAATCACATTGAATCTTGAAAGATCCGGTGCCGGACAAAATATGGAGGAGACATTTACATCCGCACCGATGAGAGTGGTGGCAGACGGTGACCAGATGGTGGATTTTTTCTTGGATTTGGGACTTGAAGATCATATAGCAGGATATACAAGAGGAGCTTGCCTTGATACTGTAAATGATTTCCCGGCAAGAGATAAGTTAAATAAGATAGTTCCTGACGGTCAGAATCTAAGTAAGGCATCCAAGGAACAGATTCTTGCATTAAAGCCTGATTTTATGATAGGCTGGGATTCACTTTTCTCAGATACCAATTTCTCTGTAGACTGGTGTCTTAAGAATAATATTATTCCGTATTTCCCATACTCATGTTCAGATAAGGCGACTATGGAAGATGTATACAAGGACTATGACACATTAGGACATATCTTCGGTGTTAAAGACCTTGCAAACAAAAAAGTACAGGCTATGAAAGATACTATAGAAGATGTAAAGAAGACACTTGGTGATGATGTTTATAAAAAGCCTGTTTCAGTCTTTGTATATGACTCGGGTGAGGATGCACCTTTTACAGCTTGTCAGGGAATACCGGGAGATATGATAAAGCTTGCAGGAGGTCTTTCAATATTTAGTGATATAGACAAGGGCTGGGCCACACCTTCATGGGAAGAGGTTGTTGCAAGAGATCCGGATGTAATTCTTATACTTGATTATAATAATGATACCGAGGCAAAGAAGAAGTTCCTTGAGACTAATGAGTTTACAAAGAATCTTCGTGCTGTAAAGGAAGGGAGAATCTACAGCGCTTGTTGTTCGGATATGCAGGGCTCTGCAGGTTCTGCAAATGCTGTAAAGATAATGGCACAGCAGTTCTATCCTGATAAATTCAAATAAGTTTTAGATTGGAGGCTGTCACTTTGGTGACAGTCTTGTTTTAGGAGACAGTATGAAAAAATTTAAAAAGCATTTTTTACCGCTTGAGTCAAACGGTGCATATCTGTTTTTTATATTTATAATGATTGCCGCACTGATTGTATCTATTGCCATATCTATCGTACTCGGCAGCGTGGATATCAAGTTTGGTGATGTTGTAGGATTTTTGGCAAATAAAATCAGCGGTAGGAGAGTAGTAGTACCCACATGGGACAGCAGTATTGAGTCTATCATTTGGGATATCCGCACTCCAAGAGTTTTGACCGCATTTATTGTTGGAGCCGGACTTACACTTTGCGGTATTGTAATGCAGGCACTTACAAAGAATACTTTGGCGGATCCGTATGTCCTCGGTATTTCACAGGGTGCATCATCAGGTGCCGTATTTATGATCATGTACGGATCAATGTTTTTTTACGGACAGTACGGTACCGTATTGGGTGCGTTTATCGGTGCCGTTATATCTATAGTGATTGCACTTCAAATAGCTAAAATCAGAAACAAGGTTACAGCGACACAACTTATTCTTGCAGGTATAGCTGTTGCAGCGATGTTCGGAGCTTTGACCAATATAATGATTTATCTGCAAAGAACGGGATCGGATAAGGTAAAGACCGCTCAGTATTGGATGATGGGTTCACTAAGCGGTTCAACATGGGAAAGACTTGCCTATGTCGCTATTGTATTTGTTGTATGCTTTATTGTGATATATGCAATCAGAAAGATGCTTGATGCCATGCTTTTGGGAGATGATGTTGCACTTACACTTGGTGTAAATACAGGTAGATTAAAGCTCATTATGATTTTGGTGACAACATTACTTACAGGTGCGATAGTATCTATAAGCGGAGTAATAGGCTTTGTCGGACTTACAATTCCACATATCACAAGAAGCGTAGTGGGAAGTAAGCATACAAGACTTATACCTGCCGCCACATTGGTGGGAGGCACATTTTTAGTGCTGGCGGATGTGATTTCAAGAGTAATTATTTCTCCTGAGGAGTTACCTATAGGTGTTGTGTCGGCATTCTTCGGTGCACCTTTCTTTCTGTATTTGATCAGAAAATCAAGAACGGGAGGAAAAGGCTGATGAAACTTGAAACAAAGGGTATTACATATTCTATTGACGGAAAGCTTATAATAGACGGTATTGATATAAGTGTCAAAGAGGGTGAGTTTGTAGGAATAGTCGGGCCGAACGGTTGCGGTAAGTCTACACTTCTAAAAAATATTTATAAGGTTTACACTCCTGACAGCGGTGTTGCATATATAGACGGTGAAGAGATTTTTAAAATGTCCAATAAAAAGACTGCAAAGAAAATGTCCGTAATGCAACAGGAAAATCTTGTGGATTTTGATATGACGGTATATGATATGGCAATGCTTGGAAGATTCGCGTATCAGAAGATGTTTTCAGGAGACAGCGATGAGGACAGGGAGATTGTACTTGAATACCTTAAGGAAGTAGGTCTTGAAGGTTATGAAAAGAGACATTTCCTTTCACTTTCAGGAGGTGAAAAGCAAAGAACATTACTTGCAAGAGCGTTAAGTCAAAAAGCACCGCTTATAATACTTGATGAACCGACCAATCACTTGGATATCGGTTATCAGTATCAGATAATGAATATATTAAAAAGACAAAAGCTTACCACGCTTTGCTGTGTTCATGATTTGAATATTGCGGCTACCTACTGTGACAGAATCATACTAATGAAAAAGAGGGAAGTATTCAAGATCGGAACTCCGAGAGAGATGCTTACAAGTGAGAATATAAAAGAGCTTTTCCATATAGATACTCAGATAATAGAGAATGAAAAGACAGGCAGTGTAAATATTATTTTCTTGCCTGAACTATAGAGATTAGAGATAAGAAGAAGTCGTGTGAATCGGATTTAAGTTCACACGATTTTTTGACGCATAAAAACGACACAAGGATATGATAATGGTAATTTTAATAAAAGTTTAAGAAAATAATTTTCCATGTATCATTTGATAGTTCCAAAAACAAAAAAAATAGAGTAGAATAGTAGGGATTTTTAAAATCAAATTTTGATATAAGGAGGTGTAGGGTTAATCGGTTAATTTTATGATTTTCTACGATGCAAGATAGTAGAAAACATACAACTTTATATGGATAAGGGCTAGATCTATAGAAGTTGTATGCTCTAGGGCTAAGAGCAATTTTAATATTATTGAGCAGTTTGCCTATGCAAGAGGGCAAACAAAATGTATAAAGAGATAAAATCGCAGAGTTTTGCTTGGGCTAGGTGAGGCTTTTTCTTATAAACAAGAGTATAAGTTTGATTTTATGTCTTTATGTTTAATGGAGGAATAAAATAATATAGTGATTTTATTTTGTACAAAAACTTATAGAGGTGATATATGACACAAAATAAGCACAAGGGTAAAAGACTGTTGGCAGGTCTCTTATCCTTTTTGATGGTGGCTACAGGGCTGCCTTTAGGGGAGATGGATGCAAGGGCTAGCAGCCTTGTCCCTAACACAAGCCTGACAGATAACGGTGACAGATACCCTTATATGGAGACCACAGGCTCTGGAAATAACAGAGTCAGTTACGGTTCTTCTTCATCTACAGGATTTACGTTTCAGAAGATGGGAGCGGGACTGCCGGGCAGAAATACTAATTATGATCCGTTAGATACATATAGAAATAAAAATGTTGGACCGGTTGAGAACAACTTTCCATTGGTATCTGACGATATTATGCAAAAAAATTCATTTAATATTGCAGCAGTAATAAATGATAGTGATGCTGCCAGAAATACTCCGGGAAGTAAAGGTTATGAGACAACAGTTCGTACTGCATATGGTAAGGATTACTGGGCTACATATTATGGATTTGGAGACATAAGACCTGGTGGTGATAATTCCCTAACATACTTAGATCCATATATTAGTTATGATACAGATGGTGTAACTCCTCTTCAAGCTTCACTACAAGGAAATGACACCATGACATTTGTAGGTACAGGTGCAAATAGAAGGGCAAAGTATTTTGGAAACGATTTTCCTGTTAGGTTATATAATGCTACATATAATGGCGGTGTTACAGAATTACAAGTGCCCGGAAAACCGGCAGGTACAAAGATAGAGGTTCGTCAGGAGATTAAACCTGATGATGATGATAAGAACTTACTTGTAACTTACACAGTAGCCAATACAACAGGTGATCCTGTTAAGTTTATGATTGGTAATGAGTCTGATACATATCTATATAATCATGATGAGGCACCTATTTTAGTTACACAAAGTGGACAGCATCTTCATATGATGGCAAATAATGGTGGTAAATATCAGCTATCAGATTTTGATGTAAAGGTAAAGTCGGGATATGGAAGAGTTTGGGCAGGTCAGTATCCTTTTACACCATTAGAAACGATAGGCTCTTTGGTATATCATACGGGATTTGCATTTGCTAAGGCAGAGGATTCTTTGATACAAGGTTATGATTCTGCGGCATCATTTTCAGCCTTCTTTGATTTGGCACCGGGACAGACAAAAAGTGCCACATTTGAAGTATCTATGAGAGTATCCGTATATTATGTAGATCCTACTTATGCAGGTCAAAACGGTGCTTCTACAGGTTATATCACAAAGCCGTATAATACTGTACAGGATGCTATAGATGCGATAGGAGCAAGTGGAACCGAGAAGGCATATATCTATGTGATGTATGATACTGAGATACCGGCAACACTTAACTGGAACAGTGCACCGAATCTGAAGAGTCTTACAATACAGACCAGTTTGTATGATAAGATAGGTTCGATGAGTGTGTCTGATGCTCCGGGTTATTACGGAACTCATCCTGAAGATATGCCTAACGGTCCTTTAAAGAAGCTTATTCGTA
This sequence comes from uncultured Lachnoanaerobaculum sp., assembly GCA_963518365.1. GTDB lineage: Bacteria > Bacillota > Clostridia > Lachnospirales > Lachnospiraceae > Lachnoanaerobaculum. The sequence goes on from CAUQKD010000028.1 coordinate 6,844, forward strand.
AGGACAATTTTGCAGGTGACCTTATAGAAGTTCCTGCAGGAAAGACTCTTACTCTTACAAATATAGAGATAAACGGTAATAAGGCTGCAACTGATGCGGCAAGTACCAATGTTACAGGTGCTTTGGTAAAGGTTGAAGGTCAGCTCAATTTAAAGGCCGGTACTACACTTAAAGATAATAAAGTGCAGGGTACAGCAACTGCTTCAGCTATAGATGTGGTAAGTAACGGTAAGGTGGTAGCAAATTCAGGTACAGGTGATATAAGTATTACAGGTAATGAATCTACAAATAATGTTTCAGCTGTAAGCCTGGCTAATGCAATGGCAATTACCGGATCAACGCCAACTGAATATCCGTTTACTTTAAGCGGAAATGTAAATGTAACAGGAAATACGACTAAAGACACAACTAGAAATACAACAACCAATGCAAATATCGGTCTTGGTGCAAACTATTTGTACATACCGAAGGGTGCCAAGTTTACAGGAAGTGTCGGTGTAAATGAAGCTGACCAGTCAAGGTTGCCTACCTCAAATACAGAGGGAAGTACGGTGCTTGATTATGCCGGAAGAGGCAGTGTGGCACTTCCATACTCTATCGGCAGTATTACTGCAGATAAACCGGGACAGACTATAGCACCGGGAAATGTAGCACAGCAGGTAAGAGCAGGAACCACTATAAACGGTGAAGCTAATCAAGTACAGAATGTTGCATACTTAAAGGCTCCTGTATATAGCTTTACTCTAAACTATGCTGATGAGGACGGAAACAGTATTCCGTTTACAAAAATGAGTTTTACAGGAAATGATCATATAACTGGTGCAAACCCGTATACAACTTCATATGCGGCAGGTGCAAATATAAAATATGATTTACCTACACTTACAGGAAACTATGCAGGCTATGTATTTTCCAGAGTTGATATTCCTTCTATACTAACTACAATACGTTCACAAAACGATACATCAGGTAATCCGAACGGAAATATTATAGGTACCATGGGCACCAACACTGCAAATATTACAGTGTACTTTAAGAAAAATGTAGTTCGCTACCATTTTGATACACAGGGTGGTAATCCTATAGCAAATATGGAAGAGAATATCGGCGCATCGACTACGACTCTGGGAGTGATACCGACACCGACAAAGTATGGTTATGTATTTGACGGTTGGCATACATATACCGATAGAAACGGTAATGAAGAATATGATGCCGGAGATACTGACGGTGGTGTATTTACAGGAGTAGGAAATCCCGCAATATTCCCGGCACCTATCACTGCAGGCAATGTATATCTTTATGCGAAGTGGACACCTGATCCTACATTGCATAACTTTACAGTAACACATAAGAATTCAAATGTTGCATTACCTATAGACTTTGGCAGTGAGCTGCCTGTATCATACAGCTTCACACAGTCGATTACCGCAGATCCGCTTGCTTCCATAGCAGGATATGTATTCAATACAGGAGTACTTAATCCGTATGGTGCGGGAACTGTGAATACCTCAACAGGTCATGTGGCTGCTACAATGAATACAACGGGTGTAGATCTTACATACAGATATAAGGTAGACCCAAATGTAACATTTACTTATACAATACATCACCGTGACAGTGCAGGAAATACATTGGTGGCAGATCAAAGCGGTACACTTAATGCGGAACAGATTTTCTCAAGTCAGCCTGACACTTCAATCACAGGATATAATTATACGTCTTTCAGTATAGTACAGGGCGGACATGAAAATCTTACTTATCCGAACTACAAAACAGGTCTTGACAGTGCAGGATTTATAACACTGAATGATCAGACTACAGGACAGTTTTCTGCGCATATGCCGAATCAGAATGTAGAGATTACATATATCTACACGGCGGATTCTTCAAACAACCTTGTGCGCAGATTCTATGACAGAGAGGTAGCAAACAGCGTACTTGCAAGCAGTGTTGACGGTATAGCACCGGGATCTGCAATAACAAATATGCAGATACCTGCTGCAGGCAGCACGGTGGGAGATAAGCTCTACGGATATATCTGGGACAGCAATTCAACTGCAGATATCAATCCTGCAGGAAGCAGCTGGGGAAGCGTAAATCCGTCCGACGGAGCATTAAACGGTGCAATGCCTTTATCGGCAACAGGACCGATCAGTGTAGACTATAAGCTTAGTCGCGATCCGAGCAAGTGGAGAGCGATAAACTTTGCAGTTGCAGCTGCACCTAACAACGAAGGAAGTGTAAGCTCGGTAATGCTTGGAGCACCTACTACATTTCTTGGAAGTGACGGAAGTGCTCTCGGTAATGCAAAGGCGGATACATTCAATAAGCTCAGTGCTCAGGGAAGTATCCCAAGTACAAGTGCAAACAGATATTATAAGTTTGACGGTTGGTATATGGATGCGGCTGCAACCATACCTGTTGTACCTACAGATCCGCTGCCAAGCGGAAGTTTACCGCTCACATTGTACGCAAAATTCGTTGAAGATCCTTCTATGTGGATTGATATAAACTTTGCGGCAAATGCAAACGGTAGCGTGGGAACACCGACAACTCTTCACAAGCCTTTTGATTATACATGGGGACAGATTCAAAGTGACTTACCAAGCACTATTCCGGTAGTAAACTATAATTTTGCCAACTGGAGTGACAGTGCAAACCGTGCGATGACGGCAACAACCCCCCTTGTAAATCATGCGACATACTATGCAAACTTTACTAAGGATCCTGTTACTTGGGGTCTTACTATAGGTTCTATAGTACCTACAGGTCATCTTGGAAGTGACGGAAGCGGTGAAATAAGAATAAACGGTACAACACCGGGCAATGTATATGTGATCAGTGATAAGAACGGTAAGATTGTAGCTGTAGTTACAGGTGAATCTGTAGGAAGCATTACAAATGTTCCTAATCTGATTCCGGGTGCACACTATGATGTGCAGGAGGGTACACCTGATACTATTGCAACAGTCGGAAATCCTACATCATCTGTTACAGGCAGCAATGTTTCTGCACCGATAGATACCTATGTTCCTACAGTTGATAACAACTACAGTGTAGGTTATGATCCTGACAATGACGGAATGGCTCAGATTATTATAAATCCTGCCGATCCTGATGCTGATTATGCACTTATCGACGAAAGCGGAAATGTGGTGAATTATCCGGGAAGTGACAACGGATGGATGGGCTCATCAGGCAATCCGTCAAAGGTTACTTTCAACAATTTGAATCCTAATGAGACATACACTGTTGTGGCAAGAAGAAGGGGTGATACATCAATTCCAAATCCGCTTACAAAGCTTCCTGACGGAAACGCAATCACAGCCAATCCGGGAGATATGGCAGACGCACCGAAGTACATTGTTGAGACTGTAAACGGTGAAGTGGTAAGTGTAGGAAGCAACAGCGTAGGCTCAAACAGCTATACCGATGCAAAATCAGGTGAACCGGTAAGCTTACATGCCGACCCTGTAAATGCTGCAGGATACAACTTTAAGTATTGGCAGGTACTTGCAGGAAGAGCGGTAGGAGTTACCGGAAAAATATTGACAAATGATTACACATTCACAATGTCAAACTCAAATATTGTCTTTAAGGCAGTATATGATCTCCCGAAGGTGGCGGCTGATGATGCTGATGCCGATGAAGAAATCAGAGGAGGCGCTGTAGGAGAGTTCGGACTTGATCCGAATCAGATACCTGCACTTGCACATGATCTTACAACACCGCAGGATCAATCACTTATCGGTGTAAACGGTGCTAAGGTTGATTACAGAGTTATATTCTCAAAGAGAAATGCAAGCAATGCAGAGAGTGCATTGGTAAAGCCTGTATCTGTTTCAGGTATGGACCATCCTGATGCATATACTCCGGCATATGCGCTTGATATAGAACTTGAAAGATATGTAGACGGCAGAAAGGTTGGAAGAGCGACAGCATCCAACGCAAGTATTGATGTTACGGCACAGCTTCCTGCAGCCGATACGGATCAGCTTGACTATGAAATCTTTGACGTTACTACAGGTACACCAGTTGCAATGAGTTATGTCGGAGATCTTGATAACAATGCGGGACTGTTCAAGTTCACGGCAAATCTCAATCACACCTATGTAGTGGTTTATTCAAAGGTATTTAAGGTGGTATTTGTGGATAACAAACCTGTACTTGATTATCAGTATCTTAATGATACAAGCAGAAACTTCTACCACAAGTTCAAGGTAAGAAGAAAAGAGGCGGTAGATGATGCCGATTATTCTCTTGATTATTCGCTTGTTCAGGCATACGCAAACGGAGAGACTGCCGGAAACCTTGTAACACCTTTTGAAGATATATACGGTGTTGAACATAATTATAAGAACTGGTCAAAGAAGGAAAATACTCTTTCAGTATTTGATCCGTCAATGAAGATTACAAAAGCCACCACTATATACGCTTACTATGAGAATAATAAGCCTAAGGTTGACAAGGCCAGAGTAGACTTGGCGGATACCGTTCAAAATGCCAAGGATTTACTTGGAAACCCTTATCTTAAGGCAGGTGAGGCCGATACTATCAGCAGTAAAATCCTTGAGGCTATGGATACATTGGCATGGGCAAGAGATATACTTGATAAGGACGGCATTGACCACAGAAGAATGGCAAACTATGCCGAGCTTCAACAGGCAATAGACGGATTGCTTGATGTAATCAACAGATACAGCAATATATCAAACGGCAGATTGTCGGACAGAACAAGAAGAACAGGCGGTGCAAGCGGTGGCGGAAACTCTTCAGCAGGAAGAGGTTCAATACTTTTGACACCGGGAGAGAAAAATACTACAAATAACAAGGCAACACTTGAAGGAAGTAATGTTACAAGCTTTGTACTCGGAACTGACGGAAAGTGGGAGACAAATCCTGTAACAGGAGGTTGGAGCTTTGTATTAAACGGCGGACTTCCGCTTAATTCTTCATGGGCTAAGATTCAGATTCCGGATAAGAACGGCAATCTTATCAGCAGATGGTATTTCTTTGATGCAAAGTCAACAATGGTTACCGGATGGATGCAAGACCCGTCAACAGGTAACTGGTATTATATGAATACTCGAAAGGGAGAACTTGAAGGTCAGATGGTTCTCGGATGGGTACTTGATACCAATACAAACCTATGGTATTACATGGACGAAAACAACGGAGTGATGACAAGAGGTTGGCATCACGATCCGCAGGACGGAAGATGGTACTATATGAACAATTCAGGTGCTATGCTTACAGGCTGGCAACATATCGGAGGAAAGGAATACTTCTTCAACCCTGAAGTTCCTGCACCTACATATGAGTGGAATGCTTCCGATATGAAATGGGATTATGTAAAGACATCTTCAAGACCATATGGCTCCATGTATGAGAATGAAAAGACACCGGACGGCTACACAGTAAATGCCAACGGTGAAAAGCTTCAGTGATATCGGAGAAAAATATGAAAAAAATAAAAAGAAAAATTGCTTCCCTATTAGTGGGAACAATGGTTTTGACCCAGCCGGCAACCATGTCGGCATGGGGAACCCCTGTGACGCAGCCGCCGGCTCCCACAGGTTCAGGTTTTCAGTTTAATTTTACGGAGTTGAATCCTTCTTTAAAAAAGATTGTTGAAAATGTAAATATTCCTGGAGGTACTCCAAATGCTTTAATAGATTCGGGTAGCGACTTTTACGGAATGGTTGTAAATCATACAAATCACTATGTATATCTGCCTTTCGTAAAACCGGATACAGGTAATCCCGATAACGGAACTTTTGATAATACAAAGAGCTTGGACGGTAAGAATTGGGATACTATGGGTCTTGAAGGTTATGAGATAGAGCATTGGATGACCGATAAGGAAAACGGATTCGGACTGTGGAGAATGGACGGTCTTACTTATCCGAGTACGGGAAAGACTTATTATGCCAAGCTGAAGGCGGATACAAGTAAGCACTACAATTTGAAGGTGCAATATACTGCAAATAGCGGCGTGTATGTTCCGGGACTTCCTGCAGATTCAACTACAACTAAAAATGTACTTGAAGCTATACCGCAGTCACCTTTAGTACCTGATGGGTATATGATAACCAATATAGGTGCCGATGATACCGTTAAATTTTATGATCACAGTACTACAACACCGTTCACAACTGAATTTACAGGTTTTACAGCTACAGACGCCGGATTTACTATGGATAATAATAAAAACTTAAGCGGAACCATGGTAAATAAGGATACGAAGATTACATTTAACTACAGTGTAAATCAGGATGTGAAAAAGTCGTTACAAGTGGTGGATGATATATATCAGGATGCCGCTTTGAGCATTTTGTCAAAATCCAAACCGAGGGTGGGAGGCTTATATTATGAGGCTGCGCTTACGGATATCGGAGCGAAGAATATAAAGCCGAATACAAGTATCGGTAACAAGGATGCAGGTAGTGTTACACCGGCTGACAGATATATTTTTGATGGAGCGGTGATAAGTCATATTACAAGTGATAAAAATATTGCAGACGGTAATCCTGCCGCCAATGCCACATTGCTTTCAGGTGACGCCGGTTCGGGAGCACATGCATATGACGGACTTAAAGTCAACATGACACCTACATCTACAGATTTCGGTAAGATAACAGGTCAGATGCCGAATCAGGATGTAAAGATAACTTATAAGTATCATATCAATCCTGCATTTGAGACTACACTTCGTGTAAGGTATATGGATGACAGGGGAAATGATATAACAAAGCTGATTGTTTCCAAGTATGAAAACGGCAATGCACTTCCTACATCTTCAGCCGGATTAAGCAACGGAGGAATATATAAAGAAGTTGATACTGCCGGAGATGCAACATTCCTTGATATAAAGGCGGGATATAATGCCGGAAGTTATAATGTTCATATTCCGGTGCCGAAAGTAGATAATTATAAGTATGGTACCGACCATCCTAAGGCACAGCCAAACGGCGGTACTGCAACATGGGGCAGTTCATATCAGACTGCTATAGCAAATATTGATTATGGCTGGAGTGATACAAATCAGAAGTTTGATTTAACTACTGCTGCAACAGGACCGATTGAATCTAAAGAGATTATTGTAACCTATGCACTTGATCCTACAGCTATAGTTCAACTTATTCCTATTAACGGAGCAGGCGGAAGTATAAAGGTTGCAAATTCACCTACAGCTGCAGATTACAATGTAAATACGGATGCGGCAATCAATCTTTCAAGAATTACTCCGACAGGAAGTACCACATACAGTGTGAATATAAAACCAAGTGATATGATTTATTATCCGGTGCCTAATGCAGGATACAGATTCGATCATTGGGAGACATCATCAGAACTTGGTTCACAGAAGGTAAACTTAAATCTCGGTACACCTCAGACTGTTACAGGAATTCCAAACAGCAAGAATGCAATCACGTTGACAGCAAAGTTTACAAAGATACCGAGTAACTTCAACACCTATCATTTCAATATAGGAGGTCATATCTCTCCACTACCTTTGGGTCAGGATGCACAGATTGCAAATGTAGATGCAAGCGGAAACCCTGTAAACCTTACATTCGGTGATTTAAGTGCTTATACTGCCGTAAACCCTGATCCGGGATACACAATACAGTGGTTTGACGGTAACTTTAATCCTATTGATGCAACTACACCTATAGGCAGTTTGAACGGACAGACTTTCACGGCATTTGCTCAGCCGACATCACCTCTTGTAGCAAATGCGCCTACAGCCAACGGACAGTTACATCCTACAAACGGAACACCTTCAATACAGATAGACCCTACAACTATTGACAGCAGACTTCGCTATGTATTCGTAGACCCTGTCAGCGGAAATGTAGTTAGTGTGGTAAACGGAGCAAACCTTGTTTCAACAGGTGGTGAGATAGCGGATCCTGCACTTAACCCGGGACAAAATTATCAGGTATATACGGCACTGCCAAGTGCGGTGGTATCGGTAGGAATGCCTATACCAAGCAGCGATGTGTCAACACCTACATCGGCTATAATACCTACAACAATAAATCCGCTTGTTGAGGTGGATGCAAATCACCGCGGTAAGGCAAAGATTACAGTTTCTCCGCTTTCGGCAAATACAGATTATGCGCTGATAGGACCCGGCGGAGTGGTATATCCGTTTACAACACCTACGGGAAGTGACCTTGTATTTGACAACCTTGATCCTGATGTAAATTATCAGATAGTGGCAAGACCTACAGGAAGTAATATAGATCCTGTGACCAGGCAGACTACCACAGTGCCTAAAGATGTAAGTACTGCAAACCTTTCAATACATAATGCAAACAGTGATATCACAATCATTGCAGATGCAAATCCACAGTACAGTCTGCTTCATTTCAACGGCAGTAATGCCACTGCTGCAAATCCTTTACAGGGAGTAGCGGCAGGTACAAATGTAGAGATCAAAGCCGCACCGATTGATACTAACAGCAATATTTTCCAAAGCTGGAATGTAATAAGCGGACTGAGAAGTTACAATATTTCAGGAGACAGAATTTCATTTACAATGCCTGACGCACCTGTAAGATTACAGAGCGTATTCACTTCATCGTCAGGAAATACATGGGCTAAGGATTATGTCGACAGCATACATTCAAATCAGGATGTCGGTGTTGTATATCCTATGCTTAATGAAGCGGGAGACTTCAGAATACAGATAATAAAATCAAGTGTACCTGTGGCTACAAGAAATGCAATAGCAAATGAAA
>CAUQKD010000029.1:0-15538 GCA_963518365.1 uncultured Lachnoanaerobaculum sp.
CCTGCAACCACTGTAGGCGATAGGAAAAATCCTTGGAAAAGGCTCTGATTGATTCCGAGGCTTGCTCCTATCTCTTTGCCGAGTCCCGGAGCCGAAAGTCTGAATGAAGCATTGTCCACACATTCTTTGGTACCTACAATATATCCTCCTATAGGAGCCAGACCGCCTCCGGCATTTTTTATAAGCGATCCGACAATCATATCGGCTCCAACCTCAAGCGGCTCTATCCTTTGCACAAACTCACCGTAGCAGTTGTCCACCATACATATAATATTAGGATTTATTGATTTTACAAAACTTATCAACTCACCTATTTGTTCTACGGATAATGTCTTTCTTGTAGCATAGCCCTTTGACCTTTGTATTGTTACAAGCCTTGTCCTCTCATTTATAGCATTTTTTATACCCTCGTAGTCAAAAGAGCCGTCAGAAAGTAAGTCAACCTGTGCATAGCTTACTCCGTACTCCTTAAGCGAGCCTCTTGACTCTCTTATACCGATAACCTCTTCCAAAGTATCATAAGGCTTGCCCACAGGAGATAAAAGCTCATCTCCCGGTCGTAAATTCCCTGAGAGCGCTATATGAAGTGCATGTGTACCGCTGACCAACTGCGGCCTGACCAAAGCCGACTCACCTTTAAATGTTGTGGCGTATACATCCTCAAGCACATCTCTTCCCAAGTCGTTATAGCCGTATCCTGTGGTGGCCGCAAAATGTATATCGCTTACTTTATGATTTTGCATAGCGGACAACACCTTCATCTGGTTGTACTCGGCATTCTTATCAATCTCCAAAAATCTCTCTTCCAAAGATTTCAAAACTTTATCTGAAAGTTCAATAACTTTTTTTGAAACCCCGAAACTCTCATATATATCATTCAAACTGCTCATTGTCTTTTCTTTCCATATCAATTTTTTCAACCATATAGTCGACTATCTTTTCATTGTTTTCAAACTCAAAAGGATTGATATAGATCACATCCTTCTCCCTCTTAAACCAGGTCACCTGCCTCTTTGCCATATGCCTTGTATTTTTCTTTATATTATCTACGGCTTCATCTAAAGTAACGGCTCCTTCAAGATAATCAAGAATCTCCTTATATCCTATACCCTGCATAGAGATATTTTCTATTGAAAGTCCGGCATCTTTCAAGCCCTTAACCTCTCTCACAAGCCCTTCTTCCACCATTTTATCAACTCTTTGATTTATCCTTTCATAGAGTATATCTCTTGGGGGATTTAACACAAAGAATCTGAAGTCATAAGGTGAGTTCTTTTTTCTTTGATACTCGTTATGTGCAGATATAGGCGCACTATTTATCAAAAAATACTCTATTGCTCTTATTATTCTTTTTTTATTGTTTTTGTGGATATTTTCTGCCGAAACACTGTCAATCTTTTTTAGTTTTTCATACATGAAATCAGCACCCATTTTGTCATATTCTTCTTCAAGTGCTTTTCTGATATCTCCATTGTCATCTTGTGTATCAAAGTCTATATCGTAAATAACAGATTGTATATAGAATCCGGTTCCTCCTACAAGTATAGGTATATGTCCGTTTCGCTTTATTTCCCCTATAGAGTATTTTACCATATCTTGGAACTTTACGATATTAAAATCTTCTATCGGATCCAAAACATTTATTAAATAATGCTTAACGCCCTGCATTTCATCAGCTTTTATCTTTGCAGTACCCACATCCATACCTCTATATACCTGCATCGAGTCGGCGCTTATTATCTCTCCGCCGATTCTTTTTGCCAAATCTATGGATACGGAAGTCTTTCCGGATGCTGTAGGTCCTGCCAAGATTATCAATTTATCCTTTGTCATACTATCCTTTTGAACTTCTTTTCAATTTCCTGCTTAGTCATTTTTATTACTGTAGGTCTTCCGTGCGGACAATTATAAGGATTGTCAAGTGACAAAAGCTCATCAAAAAGCTCATTTGCCTCAAGTAAAGAAATCCTCATATTTCCCTTTATAGCCGCCTTACAAGACATAGATGCCACCTTTGCAAGTATCAGCTCCGAAGGTGATATTACATCGTAGTTTGTACTGTCGGAGAGCATCTCATTAAAAAGCTCCGCCTTAGGTATTGAAGGGAAAATATTCGGAATTGCATTTATTTTGTATTCCTTACCTCCAAACTCCTCTATATCAAAACCGATTTTTCTAAACTCCTCCATATGTTCATTTAAAACATTTTGTTCCACATCTGTCAATGTCACTATTATAGGAGGATTTATCATCTGGGATGAAAGCCTATTTGCTTTACTTTCCTTTAAAAGTCTCTCATACATCACCTTTTCATGTGCGGCGTGCTGGTCTATAATATACATTTCGTTTTCAAGCTGTACAATCCAATATGTATCAAAGACCTGACCGATGACCTTCATATATTTTTTTGACTCACTTTCAAAAAATGAAAGTTGTGAAGGCTTTATGCCGTTTTGATCCACATCATCAATATTTCCTACGTTGACCTCTTTGATACTTTTATTCGATAAATCATTTATATCGGAGTACAATCTTTTTGTATTTTCATCCTTTATAAAAGACATATCATCCTTAGGATTGTACATATTTTCTTTCGGTACTCTCCATTTTATCTCATCATCCGAAGCGGTGCTATGAAGCGTATCTTTGGTAACATCCTCATAATTATTCTGTAAGACTTTTTCCGGTATTTCAGACATATCCCTTCTCTTATTTTCAAAAGGCTCCGGAGTGTTTACAAATACTTTTTTTTCATTGGAAGCCTTACCTACAGGTACTTCTCTTACCGCACTCTGTGTTATAAATATTTCTTCTACAGCCTCTTTTGTATTGTCGTATACAAAATTTCTGTCTGAAAATCTTACTTCCATCTTCCTCGGATGGACATTTACATCCACCCCGTTCAAATCAAAGTTCAGTGCACAAAACGGATACTGATGCTGCATAAGCCTGTCTCCGAAGCCGTCTTCAACAGCCTTTGATATGATATTGTCCTTTATATACCTTCCGTTTACAAAAATATTCTCAAGATTTCTTGAACTTCTTGTAACCTCAGGTCTTGCAACCACACCTCTTATCTTTATACCGTTTTTCTCATAGTCAACATTACAAAGTGCCTTTGATATTTCCTTGCCGTAGAGCTGATAGACTATATCTTTCAGATTGCCGCTTCCGTTTGTCTGCAATTTGATCTGACCGTTTGAGATAAACTTAAAAGCAATCTCTGTATTTGCCATAGCAAGTTTTTCCACAAGTTCACTGATATGTGCTCCCTCTGTGGAAGCGGTCTTTAAAAACTTTCTTCTTGCAGGAGTATTATAAAAAATATCTCTGATTATTATACTTGTACCGTCCGGCGCTCCGATTTCCTCAAATTCCACCTCGGTGCCGCCTTCTATATAGTAGCGAACTCCTGTAAGTTCATCCCTTGTCTTTGTAATCATCTCACATCTTGAAACAGCCGCAATACTTGAGAGCGCCTCGCCTCTGAATCCGAGACTTTTTATTGAAATAAGGTCCTTATCACTGACTATCTTTGAGGTGGCGTGCCTTAAAAATGCTTTCTTTACTTCATTTGAAGCTATTCCGCATCCGTTATCCGTAATTCTTATAAGATCTATTCCGCCGTTTTTTATCTCAACCGTAACCAAAGAACTTCCGGCATCTATTGAATTTTCCAAAAGCTCCTTAACTATTGAAGCAGGTCTTTCCACCACCTCACCGGCCGCAATCTTATCAATAGTGTCCTTATCCAGTATATTTATCATAAGTCTCCTTTTAAAAAACCTGATTTTAAAAATTATATCCTGTTTTTTATCTTATTTTGCAGGTTATACAATGTATTTAGCGCATCCATAGGAGTCATAGAAGTAATGTCCATTTGTGATATTTCATCTATAATTGTATCATTGTTCATCGCATCAAACAAAGAGAGCTGTCCCGCCTCAACCTCATCGGTCCTTTTCACAGGCTTTCTCTTTGAGGCGGCTGGAGTCGCCTCGGCTATTTCTCTTGCCCTTGTGGCGATATCCGCACTTGAAAGCTCCTCTATAAGCTCCTTCGCCCTTTCAGTCACACTGTCGGGTACACCTGCAAGCTTGGCAACTTGTATACCGTAGCTCTTATCCGCACCTCCTGCCGCTATCTTTCTTAGGAATACTATATCGTCTCCTCTTTCCTTGACCAAGATACAGTAGTTGTTTACTCCCGGCATTGTGCCCTCAAGCTCCGACAGTTCATGGTAATGTGTTGCAAAAAGAGTCTTTGCGCCTATCAGCTTTGTATTTGAAATATGCTCAACCACCGCCCATGCGATAGCAAGTCCGTCAAAGGTCGATGTACCTCTTCCTATCTCATCCAAAATAACCAAAGAATTTCTTGTGGCGTTTCTTAGAATATTTGCAACCTCCGTCATCTCCACCATAAAAGTTGACTGACCGCTTGCAAGGTCGTCTGAAGCCCCCACTCTTGTAAATATCCTGTCACATACACATAGACTTGCCTGACTTGCAGGTACAAAGCTTCCTATCTGAGCCATCATACATATAAGAGCCGTCTGCCTCATATAAGTTGACTTACCTGCCATATTCGGTCCTGTAATTATAGACATTCTCTTCTTATTCTGATCAAGATATGTATCATTTGCAATAAATGAATCATCACTTAACATACTTTCAACCACAGGATGCCTGCCATCTTTTATATCTATAACTCCGTTTGTGTTTATTTGAGGTCTTATATAATTATTATTGTATGCAACTGTCGCAAGTGAACATATGGCGTCAATATACGCAAGCGACTTGGCACTTGACTGTATTCTGTTTACATTGTCTGCAACAATATCTCTTACCTCTACAAATACCTCATACTCCAAATTGTTTAACTTGTCCTCGGCACCGAGAATTATATTTTCAAGTTCCTTTAACTTGTCTGTAGTATATCTTTCCGCATTTGTAAGTGTCTGCTTTCTCACAAAGTAGTCAGGCACCATATCTTTAAACGAATTGGTTACCTCAAAATAATATCCGAAGACTTTATTGTACTTTATCTTGAGGTTTTTAATACCTGTCTTTTCCTTTTCATCCGCCTCAAGAGAAGCCAGCCAGTTCTTGCCTTCCGTCTTTGCCTGCCTGAGCTTATCTATCTCGGCATTATAACCTGTATTTATTATATTTCCTTCTTTCAGTGAAAGCGGACTGTCCTCATTTATCGACCTGTCTATAATATCTGTAATATCCTCAAGTTTATCAAGTCCTTCATTTATCTTTACTATCTCACTCGATGTACAGGTATTTAAAACTTCCTTTATCGGAGCGATCATCTTCATGGAAGATGACAGCGCCAAGAGGTCTCTTGTATTTGCACTCTTTGTCACAACCCTTGCCATAAGTCTTTCAAGGTCATAGACAGGGTTTAAATACTCCCTTAACTCCTCTCTGTCTATATATCTTTCAAAAAGCTCTGCTACGGCTTCCTGCCTGTTAAGTATTCTCTCTCTGTTTATAAGCGGCTGCTCCAAAAAGCTTCTGAGCATTCTTGCACCCATTGCCGTACTTGTCTTATCAAGTACACCGAGCAAGGAGCCGCTTTTCTTTTTTTCTCTCATAGTCTCTACAAGTTCAAGATTTCTCCTTGAGCTTGTATCCACAATCATATAATCACCGTTTTTATAGGCGGATATACTCACTATCTGTGCACATGAACTTTTTTGCATATCATAAAGATACTTAAGCATGGCACCTGAAGCAATGGTTGCATCTAAAAACTCCGAAAGTCCAAGCGCTTCAACACTTGATACTTTGAAATGCTTTTTTAATATATCAATACCACTTTTTTCGCTGAAATATGAATTGTCAAGCGGAGTTATTGTTATATTATATTTTTTCTTCAACTCATCAAGTGAAATACCGCTGATTTCAAAGGCGTGATTACATATAATCTCGGTAGGCTGATATTTTTGTATCTCATCAAAGAGTTCTCTGCTTGTAACAAGTTCCGTAACAAAGAAATCACCTGTGGATATATCACATATGCTAAGCCCGAATCTCTCATCAATATAAAATATTGAAATGATATAATTATTCTTATCATCTGCAAGTACTCCGCTGCTTGTTATTGTGCCCGGAGTCACAATTCTTACAACTTCTCTTTTTACAAGGCCCTTTGCAAGCTTAGGGTCTTCCATCTGCTCCGCTATAGCCACCTTATGTCCGTTTTGCACAAGTCTGTTTATATAAGTTTCCGCCGCATGATAAGGCACACCGCACATAGGAGCTCTCTCTTCAAGTCCGCAGTCCTTGCCTGTCAGAGTCAGTTCAAGCTCCTTTGCCACCATAGTCGCATCATCAAAAAACATTTCATAAAAATCGCCGAGGCGATAAAAAAGTATACAATCCGGATACTCGTCCTTAGTCTCCAGATACTTTGACATCATTGGAGATAGTGCCATTTATTCCTCACTTGTCTGTATATGCCCCATATAGTAAAAGCCTTTTGCCTCATCAAGGAAAACATCAACTATTTCGCCTATCATTCTTTTTCCGCCCTTAAAGTGTACTGTAAGGTTGTTTTCCAGCTTTCCGGTAAGATATCCTTCAAGATGCTCATCCTCGCCCTCTACCAAAACAGGCATACATTTTCCTTCATTTTTCTTTGTATTCTCTGCCGCTATATCCTGAACGGTCTTTAACAGTCTGTCAAATCTGTCCTTGATTATATCAGGATCTATCTGATCTTCCATCTTTGCGGCAGGTGTTCCCGAACGCTTTGAATATATGAATGTGAATGCCGAGTCATATCTGACCTCCTTTACCACATCCAAAGTGTCTGAAAAATCTTCTTCGGTTTCTCCCGGGAATCCTACAATAACATCGGTTGTAAGAGAGATATCGGGAATAGCCGCCTTTATTCTCCTTACCAAATCAAGATACCCTTCTTTGGTATAAACTCTGTTCATCTTTTTCAGAATTGAAGAACTTCCGGATTGCAACGGCAAATGAAGATGCTTACATATCTTTTTATTTTTCTTCATCACCTCTATGACCTCATCTGAAAGGTCCTTAGGGTGAGGAGTCATAAATCTTAATCTCTCAAGACCCTCTATCTTTGAAACTTCATCCAAAAGCATTGCAAAGTTTGTCTTTTCATCAAGTCCCCTACCGTATGAGTTCACATTCTGTCCGAGAAGCATAACTTCCTTTACTCCGTCAGCCACCAAACTCTTTATCTCATCTATTATTTCCTCAGGCTTTCTTGATCTCTCCCTGCCTCTTACATAAGGCACTATACAGTAGCTGCAAAAGTTATTGCATCCGAATGTAATGTTTACACCTGATTTGAAAGAAAACTGCCTCTTATTAGGAAGCTTTTCCACAATCATATCTGCACTTTCCATTACATCCACAACCTGTTTCTTGGTCTTAAGATGATCGAAAAGTATCTCCGCAAGCTTATAAATATTGTGGGTTCCGAATACAAGGTCCACATGTCGGTAGGATTTTTTGATTTTCTCCACCTCTTCGGCTTCCTGCATCATGCAACCGCAGATACCTATAATCATATCCGGATTTTTTTCCTTGCTCTTTTTTAACTGTCCCACTCTGCCGTAAAGTCTGTCATTTGCATTTTCCCTTACCGTACAGGTATTAAACAGTACAAGGTCGGCATCCTCTTCATTCTCAGCTTCTATATAGCCTATTCCGCTAAGTATTCCCGAGAGCTTTTCGGAATCTCTTGCATTCATCTGACATCCGAAAGTGACCACCTTATATGTAGGGTATCTCCCCTTGTCTATCGCCCCTGCGTGTATTATATCATTGACCTCAGACATAAAATATTCCTGTCTTAAAGGTTCCTCTGTAGGTATTAAATTCTCCATAATCCTCTTTCTATCTTGCTTTTAAAATATGGTCCATCACAATATCATACTCATTTGCTTCAAAGTCTATATCGGTCTGAAAATCATATACCGGTCCTATAAGAGTATTCTCACTGTGTAGACAAAAGTACCTGTCATAGTATCCGGCACCGAAGCCAAGCCTGTGACCTCGCTTGTTTAAGCCGATAAGCGGCACCAATACCTTTGCGCCTTTTGGAATAATCTCTTCACATGAAAGGCTTGGCTCAAGTATTCCGAACTTTGATTTTTCAAGATTGTCAAGTGAGTATACTCTGAAAAACTTCATATCCTTTCCGCAGACTCTTGGAAGCCCCAAAGCTATATCTATATTGTAATTTTCCTTATAATATCCGCTTAGAATCTTTTCAAACAGCGGTCTTAAATCTATCTCATTTCCAAGCGGCATAAATCCGAGCACCACTGCGTTTTTTGACTCTTTTAATATAGCGTCAATATCTTTTATTATGCTTTCACTTGCAGATTGCACTTCCTCTTTTGTAAGTGAATTCCTTTTTTTAAGTAAAAGTTCTCTGGCTTCCTTCTTAGTTATTTTCTCAGTCATTTTTATTTCCGAACTTTTTGCCGAGGTCTGTAATGCTGCCGTCAGCTTCCTTTATTGACACATTATTAAGGCTCGCTCTTAAGTTTTCTTTCACAGCCTCCAAATATTCTTTTCTAAGCTCTGCCTGTTCCTTCTTTTCTTCCTCGGTCAGACCTACACTCTTTTGCTTATGTGCCAATGTATTTATTCTGTCAATCTTTATATTATCCATCTTTCACCTCTTATTCCAAACAATTCAGCCAATCAAAATCCTTATTTTGTTTAGCCGGAAAATATGTGCCTATCTTTTCACCCCTTGCAATATTTTCTATTATACTCATATCGCTTGCACTTGCAATTACCATATCACATCCTGAATTGGTGGCTATCTGCGCCGCCAAAAGCTTTGTATACATTCCGCCTGTTCCAAGATTTGACTTTGAAGTGGACTTTCCCATACTCATATATTTGTCAACGTCGTCCACATAGTCGATAAACTTCGCATCCTTATTTGTATTCGGGTCATCTGTATACAGCCCGTCAATATCCGACAAAAGTATAAGAAGGTCGGCTTCAGTCAATGCACTCACCAAAGCGGAAAGTCTGTCATTGTCTCCGAACTGTATCTCATATGTTGAAATAGTATCATTTTCATTGACTATAGGCACCGCACCGTATGTCAAAAGCTGTGTAAATGTAGCCTTTGCATTGTCACGGTAGGTATCATCCGTGATAGTGGTCTTTGTCATTAAAATCTGTGCTATTCTGATACTGTACTCTGAAAAAAGCTTTCTGTATTCCATTATAAGTCTGGCCTGACCGATTGCGGCAAGTGCCTGCTTTTCACATAGAGTTGACGGCTTTTCATTTATTCCGAGTGAATGTCTGCCTGTTGCAATAGCACCTGATGAAACAAGTATTACCTCCTTACCCGCTCCCTTCAAATCGGCTATCCGCCTTATAAGTTTTTCTATCTTTGAAAGATTGAGCTCACCCGTCTCACTGTGTGTGATACTTGAAGAGCCTATCTTTATAACAATCCTTTTGGCATCTCTTACCTTTTTTCTTATTTCCATTACCTCTCCTTGTAACTCTCAATAATTCTTTCTGCTACCTTAAGCCCGTCCATAGCCGCACTCATTATGCCGCCTGCATATCCTGCGCCCTCACCGCAAGGGTATATGCCTGCAATATTTGACTCAAGCACCTCATTTCTGCTTATTCTTACCGGAGATGAAGTCCTTGACTCTATAGCCGCCACATAGGCGTCCTCATTTATAAAGCCTTTTATCTTCCTGTCAAAATCTTTAAAAGCCTCTTTCATACTCTCATAGATTTCCGTAGGGAAAAGCTTGTCAACTCTTGATATCTTTGTAGCACCTTTTATCTTAAGGTCTGCAGTTTCAAAGTCCTTACTTTCCACACCGTCTAAGAAATCTGCCAGTCTTTGCACCGGTACTTTGCCTTCTCCCATCTTATACGCATTTTCCTCAAGTCGCCTTTGAAACTCTATTCCCTTTAGAGGGTCGTCCTTGTCGCCAAATTTATCAAAGTCTTCTTCAGATACACTTACAATTATGGCCGAATTGGCTTCACCCGAGTCTCTTTTATGGTAGCTCATGCCGTTTACGGCAATTCTTTCACCTTCTGTGGAAGCATTCACTATGAATCCTCCGGGGCACATACAAAATGAGTACACACCTCTGTCAAAGCTTGATCTGAATGTAAGCTTATACGGTGCCGGCGATAAAAATGTCGCTTCCTTTTTCCCGTACTGTGATACATCTATAAGATATTGTGAATGTGATACTCTTATTCCCAGTGCAAAAGCCTTAGGTTCCATATAAATATTAAGGTCTTTTAACAACTTAAAAGTATCTCTTGCACTGTGTCCGAGCGCCAAAATTATATCCTCACAAGGTATATATTCCGTCTGATTTGTCTTTGTATTTAATACCTTTATATACTTACTTTTTTTGTTTATATCCTCTATATCTATAAGCTTGGTATCAAATCTTACTTCTCCTCCAAGTCTTATTATCTCTTCTCTGATTGACTTGACTATACCCGTCAAAAGATCGGTTCCTATATGAGGCTTGTTGTCATAAAGTATCTCCTTAGGAGCTCCGTATTCCACCAAGGTTTCAAGTACAAACTTATTTCTTCCGAAAGTATCCTTTACCAAGGTGTTTAACTTGCCGTCTGAGAATGTACCTGCGCCGCCTTCACCGAATGAAACATTGGATTCCGGATTCAACTTGCCCTCATTCCAGAACCTGTCTACACTTTCTTTTCTTTCCTCCACACATTCACCGCGCTCTATTACTATAGGTTTTAACCCGTTTTTAGCCAGTAATAGCGCCGCAAATATACCTGCCGGACCGAAGCCCACCACTACAGGTCTTTTAATATCAGCCGCTTTCAGCACTTTTGCATCCTTATAGGCATATATTACAGGCTTTGCAAGACTTAAACTTTTATTTCTTTTTAAATACTTTTCTTCATTACTCACACTTACATCTATAGAATAAGAATAAAAAATTTCAGGCTTTTTTCTGGCATCTACAGATCTCTTTTTTATCTCTATACTCTTTATCTCATCTATATTGCAACCGACAGTCTTCGCTATCTTTTTTCTTAAATCATTTTCATCATGATGTACACCCAGTTGCAAAGAATTTATATGTAACATATTCTCACCTTTATAATCCGTTTCCTGCTATATATCCCGATGTCCATGCCCACTGCAGATTATAGCCTCCGCATATTCCGTCCACATCAAGTATTTCACCTGCAAAGTACAGATTTTTTATAGACTTATACATCAGATTTTCGTCCACATCTTTTAGCGGAATTCCTCCTGTGCATACCTGTGCCTTGTCAAAATCACCGCTTGCCTTTACTTTAAAATCAAGTTTCTTACAAAGTATAACAAGTCTGTCAAAGCTTTTTTTATCAATATTTTTTATTTTCATCTCAGGAGAGATTTTAGCGACTTCAAGTATTCCAAGCCAAAGCTTACTGTTTATAAGCCCGTTCCCAAGGTCCTCCATCGTAATAAATGAAGGTATATTTTTTCTGCTGTTAAGTATCTTTTCTATATCCCCGATATGTGAGAACATATCAAGCCTTACACTTACACTTTTTCTTTCATAGAGCAGTTTACTTACATATCTGCTCACCTGAAATGTGGGGATACCTGAAATACCGCTATCGGCAAACTGAAGCTCTCCGAAGTCTCCGGCAATCTTTTTATTGTCACAATATATGGCTATTTCACCCTTTGCCCTGACACCTGACGTCATCTTAAAGAAAAGCTTATCATCAAGCTTAATACCGCAAAGTGCCGGCAAAGGAGGTCTATACTTTATATTCAGCTTGTCAAGTACAGGTAAAAAAGAGCCGTCACTCCCAAGCTTAGGCGCCGCCTTAAGCCCTGTAGCTACTATAAGCTTATCAAAATACAGCTTACTTATCTTTTTTTGTGAATCACATACATTTACAAAAAAGCCTTTCTCAGACAGTTTTATATCCTTTACATATGTGTTTAAACGTATATCCGCGTCATATCTGTCAAGCTCCATCAAAAGCGCATTTCTTATGGAAGCGGCCTGCTCCGAAGCAGGATAAACATATCCGTCTCTGATATACTCCACCACTCCGATACTGTTAAAAAACTTTATTGTATCAAAGCGGCCAAACCTGTCTGTAAATTCAATCACTCTGTAATTGTTGTGAAAATTTGCAACTTCCATTCTTATATTTGTGAAATTACATTTGCCGTTTCCGGTTGACAGTATCTTCTTTAGAAGCTTGTCATTGTGCTCTATGACCGTAACTTCATTCTTTCCCTTACACGTAAATAGAGCAGACATTATACCTGCTGCTCCACCGCCAATAATCCCAACTTTCATTTCAAAAGCCTGACTTTCTGTAAAATACTTACCAACTTTTTGCCCTTAGGCATCTGCAATATTTCATTCTTTGAGATTGTCCTTGTACCTATCAAAAGTATCGCATATACCGGAACGCCTACTGCTACAGGTATCATTGTAAGAAAAGCTCTACTCTGTGTAAACATTCTAAGCAGTGCATATGCCATATACACAGCCATTCCCATAATACCGGCACAGATAAAAGGCATTAAAAATGTCTTTATCACTTCCTGCCTGTAGTATAAATTCTTCTTTATACTTCTTGCATTCAATATACACATAGACAGTGCGAATACCATATTTCCAAATACCAATCCTATTACATTTGACTTAAACGCAAACAATAATATATACAAAACAATAAAATGGATAATAAGTGATATGGCCGCATTCTTTACAGGTCTGTTGATAAGATTGGTACCCTGCAATATAGCATTTGTAACTGTGGATATGGAATAAAGCACAACTACAGCCGAACCTATAATCATAAGATATGAAGCCAATATGGCATCATCTGCAGAATTGAACAGTATTCCCATAACAGGTACAGAAATCACCGCCAGACCTATTGCACATGGGAAACTTACTATAGTTGCAAATCTGATTACCATAGAAATCTTTGAGTTCACATCTCCCTTATCGCCCCTTGAAAAGCTCCTTGAGACGGTAGGAATCAAAGAAGACGACATTGCATTTGCTATAGCTACAGGCACATTTACAAGCACAAGATATCCTCCGGTATATATACCGTAGAGTCTTGAAGTCTCATACTCAAGACCCAATGCCTTCATACTCTGTCCGAAAACCATACCGTCAAGCACGGAGTTTATATTGTAAATCGCTGTAGATGCTATAACAGGTATAACAGTAAGAACAAGTACCTTTGTAATATGCGAAAAGCTCTCTCTCTTTGAGGTATTATCCTCTCTAAGACTCTTACGCCTTTTGCCTGCGGTCAAAAATAAGAATACAAATATTATTAAAAGAGCCGTTACGGTACCTGCACCTGTACCTATAGTACCTCCCGCCGCACCGTAAGCCGCCTTTACATCGTTTCCCTTTGCACCCTTTATCGCCATCTCACACAAATAGTATGCCGCTCCTACAGATACCGCCGCATTTACCACCTGTTCAAAAATCTGTGAAACGGCTGTAGGCACCATTGTGGAATGTCCTTGGAAATATCCGCGAAACACTCCAAGGTAAGCCATTATCCATATGGTAGGGGCAAGGCTCTTCAGCGCATACTTTGCCAAAGGCATCTGATACAGACTGCTTGCAAAATAATCCGCGCCGAAAAACACAATACCGAATCCTATTCCGCCTACTATAGTTGCATAGATTAAAGCCGCTCTAAGTATCTTTCCCGCATTCCTGTACTCATTTTTTGCAATCCTTGCCGAAACCATCTTGCTTACCGCAAGCGGCAATGAATATGAGGACAACAAAAGAATTATTGCATATAGATTGTATGCTGTGGAATAGTATCCCATACCTTCACTTCCTATAATTCTAAGAAGCGGAACCCTATACGCAAGTCCTATCAGTCTTACAAGTATTCCTGCTACAGCCAATATGGCTCCCTGAACCAAAAAATTATTAGATCCACTCTTTGTCTTTTTAACCGGCATTATCTGCTAATCCCTTCAAGCTCCAAAATTTCTCTTTGTCTGTCTTCCATAACTACTCTGTCTTCATCCACCATATGATCATACCCCATCAGATGAAGCATGGAGTGTACCACCAAAAACGCAAGTTCTCTGGTCTCACTGTGACCGTATTCTATAGCCTGCTCTTTTATATGATCTGTGGAAAGTATAATATCACCAAGCAACAGCTCACCGGTCTCAGGATTAAATGCATCCACACTCTCTTCAATATTATCAAAGTTTCCGGGGATTTCAAACTCGTTAAAAGGAAATGATAAAACATCTGTAGACTTATCAATTCCCCTGTATTCACTGTTTATCTTCCTTATCTCTTCATCGTCCACAAAGGTCACCGAAACTTCGGCTTCATAAGGACAATTTTCAAAGTCAAGTGCAGATACCACCATCTTGTTTACTATCTCTTCATACGGTATATCAAGTTTCTTTTCAGACTCATAGCTTATCTCTATAGTCATACTCCCTCGCCAAAGCCTAAAGGCTTATCTTCTAAATCTTTTTTTATCTTCCTTATCCTTTGACATATTTTTCTTTTCATATATATCATAGGCTTCTACAATCTTTTGTACCAAAGGATGACGAACAACATCCTTATTGGTAAGCATACAAACACCTATATCATCAATATTCTTAAGTATTTTCAGCGCAATATCAAGTCCCGATGTCTGTCCCTGTGGCAAATCCTTCTGGCTCTGATCTCCTGTCACTATCACCTTTGAGCCGAAACCTATTCTTGTAAGGAACATCTTCATCTGTGCCGGAGTGGTATTTTGTGCCTCATCAAGTATTATAAAAGCATTATCAAGGGTTCTACCTCTCATATATGCAAGAGGCGCCACCTCTATAAGACCTTTTTCCTGATTGTGCAAAAAGCTGTCCGCACCCATTATCTGATAAAGCGCGTCATAAAGCGGCCTCAGATAAGGATCTATCTTACTTTGCAGATCTCCCGGCAAAAATCCGAGCTTCTCTCCGGCCTCAATAGCAGGTCTTGTAAGAATAATCCTGTTTACGGCACCGTCTTTAAAAGCCTGTATCGCCATAGCCATAGCCAAATATGTCTTACCCGTACCGGCAGGTCCTACACCGAAGACTATCATCTTGTTCCTTATAAGATCCACATACTGCTTCTGACCCAAAGTCTTAGGCTTTATAGGCTTGCCCAAAATAGTTCTGGCTATCACATCCTGATCTATCTCAAGTATCTTGTCGTCTTCCAATGTAAATGATAATGAAAGTGCATAATCCACGTTCTGCTCTGCAATCTGATTGCCCCTTTTTGAAAGTTCGATAAGATTGTTAAAGACCGACTTTGCCTTGTCCACATAGGCTTTAGGTCCTATTATCTTTATGCTTCCGTCTCTGGCAATCATACTGACTTTAAGAGTTCTCTCAATCTTCTTTAAATATACGTCAAACTCTCCGCAGACATTCCTTTCATGCTCCATAGGTATATCTATAATATTTTCAATAATGCTCAATATTTTCTCCTTAAAAT